>JAAXOC010000065.1 GCA_014237145.1 ANME-2 cluster archaeon | reverse complement strand
ATCATTAAGTCTTAGATAAAATGATTTATTTTCAAATGATGCCCTAATAACTCTATCGTTATCGATTTTTTCAATTAATTCCGTTGTTATCCAATCTATGCTAAATTTATGTTTCAAAAATTCTATGAACCTATCAGTATCGTTTCCTGGAATGTCATCCCAGCTAAATAGATGACTTGAACTGCTTCCCCTTTTATATGGTTTACTATCAGATGCCATCAAAGTAATTTTTTTGACCATATAACTTTCATATATATTGTCTATTTAAAAAACTTGTTATTTTTTATCTTTACGGCAAATGGCTTACAAGTTTTTCTTTTAATTAAATCCACGACTGAAATAAATTGTATATATATTTTGTAGGTTGAAAACATTAAATAATCTGAGCACCCCCTATAATGCCCCGGACAGAGCGAAGCAAAGTCCAGGGTCGGTGACGAACCCTTGGATAGATATCTTGACATTGTGCTCCCCAGTCTGATCAGCTCCTCCCACCAGTCCGCCACACACTTTGCCTCACATCCCGCATCACAACCAGCGAATCACACCACTCTTCTGCTGCAAATAAAGCCATTGCTTGCATGACACGCTCGTGAGTCTTGTGTCGATTAGGCCGTCTGAGGCGCACAATCAGAATGCCGTGGTAACAACCCAGAGTCCAGAGACGTTCTCTGCGCCATTCCTTCAAATGAGATAATTCCATCCAGGGCATTCTGCTACTTCAACCTTTGATCACTCCGGATATATAACTCACGAAGTATTTTGGTAGACATTCAACCAATATTTGCACATGATCTGGATTTACACTATCACAGCCTTTAAGCCCCCACATCTTCCCAGTCCTTCAATAACCGCCCCATTATCTCCCTACCCCCCATACACAGCACCACAAACCGCCCGATCATCAAATTCACTACCTTCTCAATCCCCAGCATCCGAAAATCAGTGTGCGCCCGTACACAGATAAAACCTGCCATTGTCATACCCAATCTCTCGCGCTGTGCCCGAATATATATCCACACCCACACCATCAGCACCGCAACCATTAGATCGACCCGGCTGCATTTTCTATTCGATGGAACCAATGTCAATGGTGCAGACCAGAGTGAAGAAGTAGGCCAGGGGAAAATATATATATATATTGGTTGAGAGTAAAGTATACTACTTATGTATCAACAAAAATTTGTAAACAGGGAAAACGAGTTGCATTTCCTGGAATCCAGGTATAACAGTAATTCTCCTGAATTTATTGTAATTTACGGCAGGAGAAGGGTTGGAAAAACTGAACTCATGTTAAAATTCCTGGAAAACAAGCAAGGAATATACTTTCTTGCTTCAACAGAAGGGGATAAACAGAACATCAGGGATTTTTCAGTCCGTTTGGGCAAAGTAATAAATGATGAAAATTTCGGGAAAATTGAGTTTTCGGGATGGCAATCGCTGTTTGAAACATTATTCAAACACAGGACATTCCATGAACTGGTGACAAAGGATAAATTCGTGATAATCATCGATGAATTTCCTTTCCTGATATACAATAACAGGTCCATACCATCGATTTTCCAAAAGATGTGGGAACTCAACCTGAAGCACGAGAACGTGATGCTCATATTATCCGGATCGGCAGTAAGTGTCATGGAGTCCGAAGTCCTGGGATACAAAAGCCCGCTGTACGGAAGGAGAACAGGACAGTGGCAGGTTGCGCCCCTGGACTTTATCCACCTGAAGGATTTCTTGCCGTATGCTACTGAAGACCTGGTCAGGACCTGGTTCGTTAGCGGTGGAATCCCGGAATACCTGCTGAAATTCGATACAAGCCTGACCTTCTGGGATAATGTGCTGGACAACGTGATTACAAAAGGCACTTATCTTTCACAGGAAGTCGAATTCCTCTTAAATGAAGAGTTCAGGGAGCCAAAGAATTACAAGCGTATTTTCAAAGCCATAGCACTGGGGTACAACACCCTTGGGGAGATATGCAACTATACTGGTCTTGATAAAAGCATGGTATCCAAATACCTGGGTGTGCTGCGAAGGCTGCACATTTTGCAGGAGGAAATTCCCGTGACTGCGTCTTCAAAATTCAAAAAGCGGCTCTATTCCATCTCAGAGCCGTATTTTAACTTTTGGTTCAGGTACATCTACCCGAACAGGATCGACCTGGAGGCCAACAGGAACGAAGAGGTCCTGGGCTTGATCAAGCAGGATTTTCCATTATACTGCGGGCAGATGTTTGAAATGCTGGTTAAGGAACTGATAATGCAGAAACATATTTTCGATGAGTTTTCGTTCTCAAGGATCGGCAGGTGGTGGCACAAGGATAAGGAAATTGACATTGTGGGGATGAATGAGGAAAGAGGTGAGATTGTTTTTGTGGAGTGTAAGTGGAAGGATGTGAGCAAGGGGGGTGCAGAAAATATCCTTTCGGACCTGATGGAAAAATCAACCTCTGTGCGCTGGAATAATAATGCACGTAAGGAGTATTTTGGGATTGTTTCAAAAAAGGTGGCAGGGAAAGAGGAGTTAAGGCAGCGCGGGTATCTTGTGTTCGACCTGGATGATTTTAACTGAAGATTATCCGGGCACCTGCGGGCAGTTTCGTGTTATTGCCAATTATTGAATTACTTTCAATATCCCTGCATATAATTCTGTTGAACACCGCCAGCCCCTGCGCAGCATTTCATCCAAGGCATTCTGTTACTTCAACCTTTCATCATCCCGGATAAATAACCCACAAAATATTTTGGCAGACATTCAACTAATATGTGGACAAGATCAGGATCTATACTATCACAGCCTTTCTGCCCCCACATCCTCTCCATCCTCTCAAACCTCTACACACGGAAATCTGCCATCAAAACCAAAATATGACCGTATTTTCGACTTAATTTACAACCCATGTATTTCTTGTTTTATTAAAATCGCAGGCTGCATGTAGAATTGTAAGAATTAAAACCTGTTCAGTTTCTAACCTATAGATAATCCTGTAGTTCTGGAAAATAATTTCCCTGATATTTTCTTCTTCAGCTTCTGGAACTTTACGCCCCATTTCAGGAAAAGTTTCCAACCTTTCCACTGCTTCAATAATTCTCTCGATGAACAAGGATGCATAAAATTCTGAATCACGTTTAATGTAATCCCTGATACTCTCAAGGTCTTGAAGAGATGGTTCAGTCCACAGAATCCTCATTGCGGAAGAAACCTCTTCTTAACATCATCATGAGACACAATGCGCCCTTCTTCAGCAGCTTTCAGGGCGACTGCTAACTTCTTTTTAACATAGAACTCATACATGATGTCGTCCCAGGTAACCTGGTCAGGCAACTTCTCGATGAGTCTCTTTGCTTCTTCTTTAGCAATGCTCATAACTAATTTTCACCTAAATATTGTGTGTATTAATAACTTTCCTGATTTTCTATACCAGATTCATATATTGATTATGTAATGATTTAACTGTTTTGAATAGCTGAATTCCCAATCACATCTCAAACTTCAAGCGCTCCACCAGCTCCCCCACCCCCATACACAGCACCACAAAAGACTAAATATTTCTACCTCAAATACCATTACTCATTACACTAACATATAAGGAGAGGAACAATTTGAAAAAAAGCATCACATATTTCGAAAAACCCGGGGAAATTAACACCCTCGCCGTAATTGAAGCCGTCAAGACCCGCGCCCTTGAACTGGACATAAGGGAAGTGGTACTTGCCAGCACCACAGGCAAGACCGGAGCAGCTATGGCAGAGGCCCTGCAAGATACTGATATCAAAATAATCGTGGTCACCCACCAGTACGGAACCACTGAAGAAGGAAAATGGGATATGGAAAGCCAGTACGTCTCCCGTTTGAACGAAATGAATGTAGAGATCGTATCCCAGTCACATTTGTTCTCAGGTGTAGAGAAGTCGCTGTCCAAAGACACAGGTGGGATAAGCCGGATAGAAATAGTAGCTGATGTACTACGCAAGCTCTTTGGTAAAGGTTTCAAGGTTGCCGTGGAAGTGGTATTGATGGCAGCGGATTCCGGTGCCATTTCAATGGAAAGTGAGGTCATTGCAGTGGGCGGAACAGCCAACGGCGCAGATGTGGCTTGTGTAATCAAACCCGCACATTCCAATAACTTCTACGGCCTCCAGATAAGGGAAGTCATCTGCATGCCAAGGGAAAAATAAGGTTTATGTGCTGAAATTTGTAAATATTAACCACAAACTCCTTAAATGCAGAAGAAACAATACATTATTTAAATTATCTTTACCGAGGTGTCAATAAACATATGAAAAAATGGAAAACAGACTGGGGACTGCAAAGCAGGATGTTCCTCACAATGTTTTTACTTGCAGTAGTGTACCTGTTCTTTCTGGCAGTTTTATTATCCCAGGGTGCAGGCACGAGTGTCATGCTCATCTTCATTGGAGGATTCATGTTCATCCAGTATTTCATGTCAGATAAGCTGGTCCTTTGGAGTATGGGGGCCAAGATCGTATCTGAAAGTGAACAACCAAAACTTCATGAAACGATCACCCGGTTGTGTGCCATAGCAGATCTGCCAAAACCTAAAGTGGCTGTTGTTGACAGCCCTATGCCAAATGCTTTTGCAACAGGCCGGAGCCCGAAGAAGTCCGTAGTTGCCGTAACCACCGGTATAATGAATACATTGAACCAGGGCGAACTGGAAGCAGTGCTCGCCCATGAACTGAGCCATGTAAAAAACCGGGACGTCATGGTAATGACCATTGCCGGATTTCTCTCAACAGTGGCCTTCTTTCTTGTGCGGTATCTGTTGTTCTTCGGGGGAGGGCAAAGAAGTAGAGAGTCGGGCGGCATTATGGCAGTATGGCTGGTATCGATCCTGGTATGGATCATAAGTCTCATACTTATCAGGACCCTTTCCAGATATCGTGAGTTCGCAGCAGACAGGGGAGCGGCCCTGATCACGGGTACACCTTCAAACCTGGCTTCTGCCTTAATGAAGATCAGCGGCATCATGCCAAGAATACCCAAAGACGACCTAAGAAAGGTCGAAGGTATGAATGCCTTCTTCATCATCCCCGCACTGTCCGGTTCGTCAGTCATGCAACTGTTTTCAACCCATCCGTCTGTTGAGAAACGCATTGCTGCACTGGAAAAATTAGAAACAGAGTTGGAATTTTAATGGGATTCCTTGATGCTATACTGGGGAAGAGTAAACTTCCAAAAGCTAAGGTAGATAAGCTATTTGCCATTTCCACAGCCAGTATTACAATGGACGTTAACCTGGGACTAAAACCAGTAGGGTCTGCAGGTATCTGTTTCAAAGCTATGGAATCATCCAGGTATGCAGCTGCACGTTTGGAAATAGAAGAACTGCTTCAATATAGCTGTAAGGAGACAGGTACTGAGTACAAGGTGCAAAAGGACGAATTCAATTATTTATGGGTGATACTGAAAGACCCGGATTTTGAAGACCTGGTAACCAACATCCATCTTATCTCACAGACCCTGATCGAGCATGGGTTCAGCGAACAGCTTTTATGCGCCATCTACCGATTCCAGGGTGAAGACACGGTATACTGGATATATAATTATAAGCAGGGGGCTTACTATCCATTCGTGCCGAAAACAGGCCACCAGAGGGATAACACACTTGAATTCAGGCTCAGGTCAGTCATGGAAAGCGAACTTCCCATAGAAAAGAATGTGGAAAAATGGTATCCCCTCTGGGGAATACCAATATAATCCACAAATCAATCTTCGATAAGACCATCCCCACTGAATATCCCGGCAGCTTCTTGCAGGGTCAGGTCTGCAGGTGGTACAATGAGGTCTGATTCCACAATCTCAGCATCATCCAGAGGCTTGCCATTTTCTTTTATCATGGCAATAAGCTTACCCAGCTCTTTCTTGAAATCACTTTCATTTTCTTTAGCTACGTAATCCACGATCCGGTTGTCAATGACATTCAGTTCGTCAAGCAAACTGCTGGATATCCTAAATTGTCCCTCTTCCATTATCCTGACAATCATTTGCCCACCTCTTCTTTTAAGGATTCAAGTTCTGATTCAATATTGCTGGTGGCACTGATCTTAGCAAGCTCCTTTTCGATATCGTCCTCCCCTCCGGTAAAGTCATCCAGTGTACCCGCCTCAAGGAGTTCATCCAGTGCAGCCGAGCGTGCCTTCATGTCCTCTGTCTTCTCCTCAGCCCTCTGGACAGCCAGGCCTACATCTGCCATTTCCTCGCTGATACCTGTTACTGATTCAGTGATCTTGACCTGCGCTTCTGCAGCAGAGTACTGGGCCTTGATGGTCTCCTTTTTGGTCCTGAAGGACTCGACCTTGGCAGACAGTCTTCTTTCTGTGGCCTGGAGCTTCTCCTGTTCCTTATTCAGGTCCTCGATCTGCTGGTCAAGGGACTGGACCTGGGACATAAGGCCGTTCTTCCTCTCAAGTGCAATGCGCGCCAGGTCTTCCCTACCTGCCTTGACTGCATCCCGGGCCTGGCCGCTTAGCTTATCGATATTCAGGTTCAGTTTTGCCTTTTGCAGTTCAAGCCGTTTCTTGGAAGTGGTAACCTCGGCTACACCCCGTTTAACATTCTGCAGCAATTCAAGCTGCTTCTGGTAAGAGTAATCCAGGGTTTCCCTTGGATCTTCCATCTTGTCTACCAACTTGTTCATTTTTGCTTTTACTACAGTTCCCATTCTATTCAATAAACCCATATTATGTACTCCTTTCTTGTAGTGATATTTATTTTGCTTTCCAGCATTTATATTACATTCCAGTATTTAACTTTCATACCAATATTCAAATTTCATTCGCATTTAATTTGGAATAATCTATAATCTCTTTTTTATTAATAGTCCAGAACCATATAAGTAATTACCATTTATCTTTTTCACAAAATTTGATAATCTATATAAACTTCTCTAACAATCTAAGACTAAACTAATAATTAAAAGGTGATATCAGTTGCGTGGAAAAATCTTCAAGCAGGATATGCAAATGTTCGCACTTTTCGGGTTCATGCTTCTCCCGATCTTTTACCTGAGCTATACCAACAAACTGGGGGGACAGTGGAACATAAACCCCATTGTACTGTTCATACTAACAGCAGCCATGTTACTGCTATCGTTCGTTGAAATCCCCATCTACAATATCAGGACAAAGAAGCCGGAACTTTCAGATGAGAAAAAGGAACTACTTGGTGAGTTTTATTCGGTCCCGCTGGCAGATGAGATGGAGGGTGGGGATAAACTGATATTTAATACAACCATAACCCTGAATTTAGGTGGTTTTATCCTGCCAGTCATCCTTGCAGCATATGTGGCCTTCAATAATCCGGGTTTTGCAGCCCTGGAAATAATGCTGATAATTATAGTAGCCACCCACCTGCTCTCAGAGATCAAGGCTGGGATTGGCATTGTTATACCCAATTATATAGGGCTCATACCAATTCCGTTCGCCCTGATACTGGACCCTGGAAACACTGCCACCGTGGTGCTGGTCTCTGGTGTGCTTGGGATCCTTATCGGAGTAATAACATCACTCTTCAACATCAACGAGAATACTGAAGGAAGCCCTTCCATAAACCTTGGGGGGGCAGGCAGTTTCAAAGCCGTCTATGTTACAGTGTTGATAGCAGCCCTGATATAGCGGCCGCTTCACTATTGATCCGGCTGTAGTTCCATTTCCTGATATCCAGGTTTATATCCTAGTATATTGGGCCGCTTCACCAAGTTCTTCCTCTATGCGGAGAAGCTGGTTGTATTTAGCAGTACGTTCGCTCCTTGCAGGTGCTCCGGTCTTGATAAGTTCGGCACCAAGTGCAACGGAAATATCAGCAATAGTACTATCTTCGGTTTCTGCGGACCTGTGACTTACCACGACATCATAACCGTTCCCCTCCGCTGTGGTAGCAGCATCAAACGCCTCGCTTAAACTCCCTATCTGGTTCACCTTAAGCAGTAATGCATTACATGCACCCATTTTAATTCCCTGTTTAAATCGTTCCACGTTGGTAACGAACAGGTCATCGCCTACGTTTATGACATCCGGCAGTTCCAGAGAAAGAGCGGCAAAATCATCAAAGGCTTCTTCGTGGAAACCATCTTCAATATAAATAATAGGATAAGTGTCGACCAGTTCAACATAATAATCCACCAGTTCACCACCGGTAAATTTCTCACCATCAACATTATATTTCTCACCATCAAAGAACGATGTTGCAGCAGAGTCTATACCAATAGTGATATCATCTTCTGTATAGCCTGCTTCTTCGATGGACTCGGTAATTGCTTCCATTGCATCATTGGTTTGGTCGATCGGGGGGGCATACCCACCTTCATAACCTACATTGGTGGCACTATTGCCGTATTTTTGTTCTAGGACATCCCCCAGAACATGATAGGTCTCGGTCGCCCATCTTAAAGCTTCCCTGAACGTTTCGGCTCCTTTTGGCTGTATCATGAACTCCTGGATGGATAATTCATTACCCGCATGCTGTCCACCGTTTAGGATGTTCAGGGTTGGGACCGGCAGTGTGAATGAATTTACTCCTCCCAGGTATTGGTATAATGGTAGTCCGTATGAATCGGCTGCCGCTCTGGCCACGGCCAGACTGACACCCAGGATGGCATTGGCACCCAGACATGACTTGTCATCAGTACCATCCAGTTCGATCATTATCTGGTCGATCTCACGCTGGCGTCGAACATCCATTCCGACAACCTTTGGACCCAATATAGTGTTAACATTATGTACAGCTGTTTTCACTCCCCTGCCCCTGTACCGATTATCTTTGTCCCGCAGTTCAAGTGCTTCATTTGAACCGGTAGATGCACCGCTGGGAACACTGGCACGTCCAAAACCTCTTGTCCTGAAGTCACTGGAGTATGTCTTTACCTCCACTTCTACAGTAGGATTGCCTCTGGAGTCAAGAATCTCTCTACCAAATACATTTTCTATTACGAAATCCACGGGATATCACCAATAAGTAATTGTATTTATATGTATTAAAACATAGACATTTTTCATGCACAGGATGGCAAGAAAGTAGAAGTTACCTGTGTAAACAATGTTAAAAAAGCGATAAAAAAGAAATGGGGTCAAATGACCCCTGTAAAAAAGTTATTTTGTCTTCAGGCTTTCCAGTGCCGCCAGTGCCATCTGCCTGTACACCGATGCATCGGTGTTGTAATGCTCTTTTGCACGCACTGCATCAGGATTATCGCTGTTCAGATCCTTGACACGCTCCAATGTACGCTGTGTAGTTTCCACTACCCAGCGGTCCCTGGTTGGTGCATCCACAATATGTATGCTCTCAGGCCTGACCGATGTCAGGATCGTACCGTCCTCGGTCTGGAACGTGCTGGGCTTACCTACGACAGCAAGGTACTGGGGGGCTTCGATATTTGCCATGACCTGGGCTGCTTCAGGCTGGTACTGACCTGCATAGATGAGAAACGCTCCTGTGGGGTCCACTACCCTGGCGCGCCAGTACTCGGCTTCATTACCGATATCCTCCTTTTCTGTCAGCGTACCAACTATTAACATCCTGTTTACCTTGGCACCTGTGGGTGTAAGTAGATATTGTGGTGAGTACTGGTCATTGCTGTCCTTAAAGGATAAGTTTGAATCCCTGAATTCCTGGGCAAAGATGCGGTATGCAACTTCTCTTGTATATTGTCCAGCCATAATTCACACCTCCATCTGTGCGATAATTGTATCCATCTGGTCTAGTTCGAGAGGCGGCAGTAACGAAATATCCTCTACCAGTATATTCCTGTCAAGCTTCGGACCTTTCACTAAATAATACCTGCCCAATAACTTTTCTTTAAACATTTCAAGGACCACTGACTGGTCAAGGGCCTCGGTAGCCATTTGTTTTGCTTCATCCAGGGTGATACCTGTAAGTTGTTCTGAAATCTCGCGGTTCAAGAGTGAATCCTGTACAGACACCCCATCATCCATGACGGCCTTGATCCTCAGGTCATATGATCCTTCCACTTTACCGTGCTCGCCACATACCCCTTTTATCAGGGCGCGGTTGCATTCGGGACATCTCTTTATCAGGCCGGAACCTGACTGGATATCTACCATTGCACCTGAGAACTCAACAGTCAGAGTACCTATCTCGATATCTTCAGTTATCTCTTCTATCAGGCTTGTCCTGTTAAAATTGATCTGGAACCTTTCCTGGAAGCTGTCAGTAACCACGTTCTTGAACAGGTAGCTTTTCCCTTCAACCAATGAAGGCAGTTCAGCCTTTGCCCATTTAATGAATTTAATTGTCCCGGTCTCATCCCCCATCAATCCTGCCTGGTCGATACTTTCGTGGGTGCTATCCCATAATTGTGCAACCTTGGCAGAGATATTGATCCATTTCCCCTCAGTTGTTATGTCGCTTACTTTTACGGTAGGTGCTTCAGCCTGCTGGGTATTTACCTCAATATCTTCCTGTATCTCCTCTATCTGGCTGGTCCTGTTAAAGTTGATCTGTGGCCTTTCCTGGTAGCTGTCAGTCACCACGTTCTTGAACAGGTAAGTTTTACCCTCTTCAAGTGCAGGCAGTTCAGCCTTTGCCCATTTATTGAATTTTATAGTTCCGGTCTCATCCCCCATCAATCCTGCCTGGTCGATACTCTCGTGGTTGTTATCCCATAATTGTACAACTTTAGCAGAGATATTGATCCATTTCCCATCCGATGTAATATCACTTACCTTTACAGTAGGTGTTTCACCCTGCTGGACAAAGAAGTCTCCTCTGGGGATGTTGTATTCTTTCAGGAAATAATTGACTACACTTCTGCGTGCTTCTTCCTGCGGGACCTTGAACTCGTTTAAGAGTTTGTCAAGTCTGCTTTTTATCTCATTGATTGGAACATTATATCCCTTCTGACTAAAAAGCTCTTCAATTTCTTTTGCAATTTCTTTATTCATTCTTCATACCTCAAGCCTCCGGTTTGTTTGGTTTAGGGAGACAATTGTTAGATGTCTTGTCAAGTTAATATACTTAACCGGAGAGCGGGGTGAAAGTATTCAATTGTATTGTACTATTTTACGTAAAGTGGATTTATTAAACTTGTTTAACCAAGCTGTCCCAAAATAATTTCGCATTATACAATTAGTTCATAATTATCCTGCTCAGGTTTTTTTAACTTTTATCAACTGTATGTTCGCCTGAAAGAGATAAACAATGTTTGAGTTGTATACTTGCTTTTAATTTGAGACAGCATGTTAAATTGTGTTGCTTAACTACCTGTCCGCTGGAAGGGGTGCACTCCACTTCAACTTCACGTCGGATTCAGCACGGCCCCACAATACTCACAATCCTGCATCAAATCATCAACCGTAGTCAGCACCTGCCCGCTACGGCTGCGGTCCCGGTAAACAGTAATGCCCTTACACCCCAGCGTATAAGCCAGCCTGAAAGCCCTGCCCACATCCTCTTTTGTGGCATCATGCCTGAAATTGATTGTCTTGGATACCGCATTGTCAGCATATTTCTGGAAAGCAGCCTGCAACCGGATATGCCACTCGTACCCCATATCATGTGACGTGACGAACAAACGCTGCACAGCCACCGGGACATCAGGGATATCCTGTACCGAGCCATTGCTTGCTATACGCTCCACAAGTTCCGGCGAATAGAACCCTTCCTGCACTGCCATCTGCTCGAAATACGGATTAGTGACCACAAATTTCTCGCCTTCCATCACAGTCTTCACATACGATACAGCATAAATCGGTTCAATTCCGCTGCTGCATCCTGCTATCATGCTGATAGTACCAGTGGGTGCAATGGTTATACGTGTGGCATTGCGCACTTTAGGCCTGCATGGGCTGTCATAGATACTGCTCTTGAAGTTCCCAAACACGCCCCGTCGCTGTGAAATCTCCCCTGATGCCTGCACTGCCCGGTTGCAAATAAAGGTCATGACCTCCTCAGCCACCTGCACAGCCTCAGTGGAATTGTAAGCTATGCCTAAGTGTATGAGCATATCAGCAAATCCCATCACACCCAGCCCTATCTTCCTGTTCCCCTTGACCATAAGGTCTATCTGTTCAAGCGGGAACTGCTCCAGGTCTATCACATTATCCAAAAACCGCACCGCAATATCCACGGTACGGCCAAGTTTATCATAATCAATGCTGCCGCCATCTACCATCTTATCCAGGTTGATCGAACCCAGGTTGCAGGCCTCATAGGGCAGCAGTGGCTGTTCCCCGCAGGGATTGGTTGCCTCTATCGTCCCTTGTCCCGGCGTAGGATTATCCCGGTTAATGGTATCCAGGAACAACAGACCCGGCTCACCGTTCTCCCATGCTGAGGCTGCTATGAGGTTGAATATCTCAATTGCATCCTTGCGACGGGTGACCTCACCGGTGCGGGGGTTTATTAATTCATAGGATCCCCCTGCTTCTACAGCTTCCATGAATGTATCACTCACGCCTACAGACAGGTTGAAATTGGTCAGCACACCGGGTTCGTGCTTTGCAGTAATGAAATCCACAATATCAGGATGGTCCACCCTGAGAATCCCCATATTGGCACCCCTGCGGCGTCCCCCCTGTTTGATGGCCTGGGTGGCGGCATCGAACACTTTCATAAATGACACCGGACCGCTGGCAATCCCGCCTGTGCTGCCTACTATATCCCCCTGTGGCCGCAGCTTGCTGAAACTAAAACCCGTGCCTCCGCCGCTCTGGTGTATGATGGCTGCACTCTTCAGGGTCCCGAATATCTCATCAAGGGAATCGCCTATCGGCAGGACTAAACAGGCTGCAAGCTGCTTGATGCGGGTGCCTGCATTCATCAGGGTTGGGGAGTTGGGCAGGAATTCAAGGTTTGACATGACCGAGTAGAACTCCTGCTCAGAACCTGCTGTGTCCCTGTACCGTTCGTCGGCAGATGCCACATAACCGGCAACCCTGCTAAACATCTGCTCTGGTGTTTCGGTCACTTGGCTGTGTTCGTCTTTTAGCAAGTACCTGCGCCTGAGCACTTTTAGTGCATTATCTGAGAGTTCCAATATATACCAGCCCTGTAAATCGATAAATACAACATAATATAATTCAATTCCTTGTATTATTAAAGTTGGTGAAAATAAACATGGAAATTCTGCTGCATATCTGCTGTGCCCCCTGTGCCACTTATACGGTAAAGGCGTTAAGGTCTGGTGGCTTTGATCCAGTTGGCTATTTCTACAACCCGAATATCCATCCGTTCACAGAGTACAGACGCAGGTTTGAAACTTTGCAGCAGTATGCGAGGGCTGTGGAACTGGATGTGGTGTACAAGGACGAATATATATTAGAGGATTTTATCAGTCAGGCCCTTGAGGTCGATGACAGGTGCGCCCTGTGTTATTCCCTGCGGCTGGAGGAGGCTGCCAGGCAGGCATCGGATATGGGTATCTCCAGGTTCACGACAACGCTGCTTATATCCCCTTACCAGAAACATGAGATGATAAGGGACATTGCCAGCGGTCTTGCATCTGAATATGGCGTGGAGTTCTATTACCAGGATTTCCGTGAAGGATACAGGGAGACTTTCCAGTTATGCCGCGACCTGGGACTGTACCGACAGGCGTACTGCGGCTGCATATTCAGTGAAAAGGAGAGATATTATCGTAAGCTGGTTGATGGGTGAGATGTTATTTGGATAATGTATATGAAAGTTTTTGACAGCCCGGCATCAATGTGTATATCATGCGCGGTGCCGTTTGCCTGGCTATTTGTATTGGTGGGGGCCAGCCTTTAAGGGATATCAAGGTGGTTTTTGCAGTTGGAGGGCGGTACATTCGAAAAATTAATTGCTCATGTTATGTATTGTAGAATGTAGGAACGGAAATATTCCTCGAAATCGCTATATACAGGGCCGGGACATTTGTCCATGGTATACCTTGACTGCACATAGGATAATCTCGTGCATCATTTGAGCATCTTGAACATTACAGCAATTGCGGCAATGAAAAGGGCGCGATGTCCCTAATTCAAAAACCTAAATTTTTAAGCATATTATCGAAATTTCTATGACCATCAAAAAAGTTCACGATTATCATGGCCATAAACTCGTTGAAACTGATTTCTGAAACTTTGTAGTGCGGCCCACCATGTTCTATTAGTTCATTTGGAAGTAATTCCAATAATTTTTCATTAGCATCTTTTTTAATCCCAACATGTAAATGATGAAGAGGTTTTTTAATCCCATTCTCAACTCCTTCATTTTGGTAATGATAGAAAAAGCCTGTATTAAGTCGTATATATTCATAGCTATATATCTCAATAATCCCACGATTGATTTTTTCGAAAAATTTTAGCAAAGACCCGTCAAAACACCTGATTTCTACAGAAATAGTCCCATAATCTGGACGTTTTTCACTTCGGTTTACCTCAAAAGTTGACGACGCTGATTGATCAATAATATCATTACAATAAGAATAGATAACTCCTCTTATTTC
Source organism: ANME-2 cluster archaeon (assembly GCA_014237145.1). NCBI lineage: Archaea > Methanobacteriati > Methanobacteriota > Methanomicrobia > Methanosarcinales > ANME-2 cluster archaeon. The sequence goes on along the minus strand of JAAXOC010000065.1, from coordinate 120,685 downwards.
AGATACCCGGTCCTGTACCTTCACTCATACTCATCCTTATAGAACTCAAAATAACTACCCAGCTTTACGGCCTCGTGTCCGTGTACTCTACCCTCTCTCCAAGCTTTATAAAATTGTTCAGAGGTCATTCCGAACTTTTTTTCGATCTGAGATAGCTCATTTTCAATATCGTTTTTGCTTAAAATATGGACGCTTGGAATACCTACGTCGTGCACATTTCTAACTGGCACTTCAACATCTTCACTTGATGCACCTATATCAGAACCTCTTATACTGCGTCCTGTAAAGGCAGATTTCTTATGCATTTTTGATTTTAGGGTCATTTATTAAAAGTATTTAGTTCAATTATACTTATAATTTTGCTGAGAGCACTGTTACACTGGATTTCCATGCCCCTTTTTTTTCACGAGTCAAGACGACGAATGAATTTTAGCAATCCTCATGCATCCTTTCGATGGCTCAGAAATTCCATTCCAAAGTCCATGACTTATAGGTATTTTGGCACAGCCTGTAGGATATATTTTTTATATCCCCTTCCAATAAGAATCCTGCATAAGTATTATATACAATGTACAATATTGTACACCATTGAATAGATATATACATTAATGTGGTCTGGTACATGAACAGAATAATACAAGATATCATTTCAGCAACCGAAAACCGTGTCAATAAACTGGCAGACATAGGTACAGTACAGACAATAAGCACAAGGAGCCTTACCAGGTCCATAAAGAATGCGAAGGATTCGCAATATATACCTGTGATAGCCGAGGTCAAACCCGCATCTCCCACCACCCACAACAGGGAAGTGAGCCCTGCCGATGCCGCACAGATAGCCCGGACGATGGAAAAGGCTGGCGCTTGTGCTATTTCCGTACTTACAGAGCCGGATTTTTTCCACGGCAGCCTGGAGAACCTGGAACATGTCAGGCAGGCCGTAAGCATCCCGGTATTGAGGAAGGACTTTATAATAGACGAACGACAGCTCTATGAGGTAGAAAGCGACCTGATACTACTGATAGTTGGAATATTGGGCGACAGGCTGCCTGGATTCATCTCACTTGCAAAGGACAGGGGACTCCAGCCGCTGGTGGAAGTACATGATCACGCAGAATTTATGGCCGCATTGGAGACTGATGCAGATATTATAGGCATCAACAACCGAAACCTCAAGACTATGGAGATCGACCTTGCCACAACCGAAGAACTGGCCCCCATTATCAGGAAACACAGTCCTGACAGGATTATAATAAGCGAGAGCGGTATACTAACTCCACAGGATGCTGTCCGGGTAGTACGGGCAGGTGCCGATGCCGTATTGGTAGGCACGTCCATTATGAAAGGTGACATCTACGAAAACACCAGATTATTAGTTGAGGCTGGCATATCTGACTCACATACGTCAAACACATCAAATTGATAACTTACAGAGGATAACTTCATGAACAAAAAACAAAGAGGCAAGTTCGGGCGCTTCGGCGGACAGTTCGTACCCGAAGTGCTCATGCCTGCAGTAAAGGAACTGGAACAAGGATATGAGCGGTTCAGGGACGATCCCCTATTCAAGCAGGAACTGGACTATTATCTACAGGATTTTGCAGGCCGCCCCACCCCACTGTACCATGCCCGGCGCCTGAGTGAAAAATACGGGATCAAGGTATATCTCAAGCGTGAGGACCTGGTGCACGGAGGTGCACATAAACTTAACAACACACTGGGCCAGGCACTGCTGGCAAAGTATATGGGCAAGCGCCGCCTCATCGCCGAGACAGGGGCGGGCCAGCACGGTACTGCTACGGCCATGGCTGGCGCAAACCTGGGGATTGCCACAGAGGTCTATATGGGTGCCAAGGATATGGAGCGTCAGCGCATGAACGTGTACCGCATGGAACTTATGGGAACAAAGGTTATTCCTGTAACTTCTGGCAGCCAGACCCTGAAGGATGCCATCAATGAGGCGCTGCGGGACTGGGTTAGCAATGTGGAGGATACACATTACCTTATCGGTTCGGTGGTCGGTCCCCATCCTTATCCAACTATTGTGCGCGACTTCCAGAGTGTGATAGGCAACGAGGTCAAACAACAGATCATGGAGAAGGAGGGGCGTTTGCCTGATTCCATTATCGCATGTACGGGCGGCGGCAGTAATGCTATCGGCACTTTCTATCCATTCATTTCAGATACTAACGTAAAATTATTCGCTGTGGAAGCGGGCGGCAGTGGTATGGAGTCAACCAAAAAGGCTGCTCTTCACTCTGCATCCCTGTGTGTGGGCGAGGAAGGCGTGCTCCACGGCGCGCGGACCAAGATACTGCAGGACCCCTACGGCCAGATACTGGAATCCCACAGCATCGCAGCCGGGCTTGATTATAGCGGTGTGGGTCCTGAACTGGCATACCTGGCCGAGACTGGCAGGATCAAGCCTGCGAACACCAGTGACGATGAGGCACTGGCTGCCTTCCACGAACTGAGCCGGATGGAGGGTATTATCCCGGCACTGGAATCGTCTCATGCCCTTGCCTACCTGGCAAAGGCTGCAGGCTCAGGTGAACTTGGCGAGATCGTGGTGATCAATCTATCGGGGCGGGGCGATAAGGACCTTGAGGCTGTGCTTGAGAAGGGGGTTATGTAATGAGGATCTCTGATAAGTTCGATGAACTGAAAATAAAGGGTGATGGAGCACTTATCGCTTATGTGTGCGCCGGTGATGGTGATACTGCAGGAATCGTGCATGCACTGATAAGGGGCGGTGCTGATATTGTGGAGCTGGGACTGCCTTTTTCTGACCCTATAGCAGACGGCCCTACCATACAGGCATCCATCGAGAGGGCACTGGACGCGGGTATGAACCCTGACAGGTACTTTGAGATGGTGAAGGGGCTTGGTGTGGATGTACCGCTTGTTGTGATGACCTACTACAACCTGATCTTCAAGCGGGGACTTGAGAGGTTCGTAAAGGACTGCAAAGATTCTGGCATTACCGGTATTATCGTGCCAGACCTGCCGCCAGAGGAATCCGGGGAACTGGGCGGGTATTGCGAGGGAAATGGAGTTGACCTGATATTCTTGATAGCACCCACAACCACAGGCGACAGGCTTGAGGATATCCTGAAGCGGGGCACCGGGTTTTTGTATCTGGTGTCCAGGCTGGGTGTCACGGGTGCCAGGGACGATGTTGCAGGCTCTACAAAGGAAGTGCTGGACAGGGTTAAGACTGATAAGCCCAAAGCTGTGGGTTTTGGTATTTCATCTGGCGCACAGGCTGCCGAGATCATTAAGAGCGGTGCCCAGGGTGTAATTGTGGGTTCGGCTTTTGTGGATATTATAGCCAGCGGGCAGGATGTTGTGGGAAGGCTTGAGGTGCTGGCGCGGGAGATAAAATCGAGTTTGGGATAATGAATCGGTAAATATCCTTTTTTTAGCGTGAAAAGGTATCCGCTTCAAAAAGTATGGTCAAATGCAAGATTAATTTAGACATAGATTTCACTGATTTTCACAACCACTATCAATCTGTGTAATCTGTGTCTCAAAATTCAGAGCACTATGATCAATTACCATTTAATTTGAAGGGGATAAGTTATTTGGAAAACAATCCATATCGAGCCAGTCAAACTCCTTAACCGATGACTAATGGAATTAGTTCCATTTCCATTTCCCTTTGAAAAAATAGGCTTGACTCAGATGACCTATGAATTTTATGTGCGCTATTTATTTGTGAAAAATATTCTCGATATCAAGCCTAAACATTTTATCATAAAACATAAGCGTTTAAAAATCTTTTTAAGTCCTCAAATTAAAATAGAAACTTAAATAGAAATAGGGCGTTTATGTTTATAGTAAAACGTCCAATAGTTAATTAAGGTGAAAATATGCCAGGTGATGAACAATCTAAATTTGTGTATAATGTCAAGATCATTACTAAACCACTATCACTTAAGAACCCGATTATAGTAGAAGGTTTTCCAGGTATCGGACTTGTTGGGAATATTGCAGGCCAGCATTTAATAGATGAACTCAATATGGAATATGTTGGAAGTATGGAATCAAAATACTTCCCACCCATAGCAGTTTTGTTTAATGGCATCATAAATATGCCTGTACGGATCTATCAGAGTAAAGAGCATAACATTCTCACTGTCATTTCTGATATCCCGATTCATCCCACTATATCCTATGAGGTCAGCAAAGTTCTAGTAGACTGGGCACAATCAATAAATGTAAAGGAGATTGTTTCCATTGCCGGGATAGCCACTATGAGCAGTGAGGAAAAGGTCTTTGGTGCTGCGACCAATGATGATATGCTTGACAAGATAAGGGATTATGTTGAAATATTCCAGGTTGGGACCATAAGCGGCATTTCTGGTAGTGTGATGACAGAATGTGTCATGCGTGATATCCATGCCATAAGCTTGTTGGGTGAGACCAATAGCCCCAATCCGGACCCAAGGGCTGCAGCTTCTGTAATCAGCATATTGAAAATAATCTATGGTCTTCCCATTGACACTGAAAACCTGATGGACCAGGCCGAACAGATCGAAGTCGAACTACAGAAACTTGCTGAACAGGTTAAGACCAGTGAGGAAGGCGAACAACCCAGGCGTGAATTCCCAATGTATGGTTGATGGGGGGGTGTATCAATGAAATATATTATACTTACAGGAATATCATCTCAGGTGCTAAAGGAATTGCAGGATGATCGCATAAGAACCATTGAGATTCGCAGCCCTCATAATTTTTATTCGGTACATGGTTCTGATGTGGGGGATTTAGTCTTCCTGACACGGACCAGCTATCATGATGTCAAAGTTGGAACATTAGGCCTGATTGCCAGGATAAAAAACAAGCAGGTGGCCATGCACCGTATCACGCATATGACAAATGAGGTTTTAGAGGAATGTGAGACTTTCTCTGCGAGACTTCAACTTGAATTAAAAAGCATAGGCAGGGTCAGGAAAATTGTGGAGTTTGCTCTCGAAAAACCGTTCGTAGTGGAAGCGGATGAGGTTACATATCTGGAAGGAAGGTAGCTGGTACGTAATTCAGGCGGAATACTGTTTTACACCAAAGAGTTTTTATGGGTAAAGTACTATTTGAAAGTCCACTGGTATTATGGTTAAACGCCTGTGGGCTCGTGGCTTAGCCAGGACATAGCGCCGGGCTTCTAACCCGGATGTCGGGGGTTCGAATCCCTCCGGGCCCGCCAGTTATATTAATAAAAGCACCATGTGCCTCGGTGGCTTAGGGGTATAGCGCGTCCTTGGTAATGTCCTGCGGGAAACTGCATGACTCTAAAGAGGACGAGGTCGGGGGTTCAAATCCCCCCCGAGGCTTCTAAAAGATTATTAGAACTATGTTTTTTAGCTAAGATTACCTCCCCCGCTTCATTCTGGTTTCATATTATTCCTGCTTTTTTAACATATAGGAAAGTAATACTTTCCTGTAGGCTTAAAAAATGCGGAATAAGTGAGCATTTTGCATCCATTTCAAAAAGTATGGCAAAATGCAAAATTAATATAGACACAGATTACACTGATTTTCACAACAACTATTAATCTGTGTAATATGTGTCTCAAAATTCCGAGCAATATGAGCAATTACCATTTAATTTGAAACGGATACAACATTTTCTTGATAGCGTAATAATAAAAGTAAGTCGTAACAGTTCCCTACCGTTACATTAGTAATGTGTGAGCGGATAGGGAGTGGGGGTTAGTTAAAAAAACTATTTTACCCGCTCACAAAGCGTATTCCTATATTCATAAAATTTAAATATTTCTATTTTAGCTGGGAATTTTATTTATATGCCCCGATAGTAATTAGTAACAATAAGGCAAAATTAATTTATTGAAAAACAATCCAGTGGCTAAAAACATGAATATTAATAAATCCATTGCTATCCTGTTCACATTATTGTTCACTATTTCTCCTGCCTTACAAGTTGTTCCTATATTATTCCCACCAACGTACACGTTAATTATATTTATCATATCATGCAGGTCTGATCAACCTAACATCCGCCAAATTAATTGGACTACCATAACCACTCCATCCATTCAAAAGATGATACAGTCCCACGATGCAAAGAATAAGTTCTGCCGATTTTGGCAACAATTCAGCTTCAGCCGATTCTACTCTTGTTCTAGTTCCCTCTACTATTCTTGTTTTTTTCTTCAGATTATTTGACCTTTCAACCGTATTGCATATATCATCAATTGGGAACGCCATTTGGGAAACATTCTTAAGAATCAAATACCCAAAATACTCAACCATCTTTCTTACATTCAAATTATCTACATAAACATGTTTACGCATAGCCATTACTCTTCCAAGTTCTGGTTCATCTTTTAGTATTTTACCGACTTTATTCAACTTTTGTTCGCTTAAGTTGTTCCTGAAAATTCCCACCTAAAATTGACCCACTTTTCCCATTGAAAATTGACCCACTTTTCCCATTGAAAATTGACCCACTTTTCCCATTGAAAATTGACCCACCCTATATACTAAAATCCTCCTGTTTTATTGCAGGAGGTTTTGGGTGATCTCAATGGAAGATTGGATAACAATAAAGAACCTAAAGAAGCGAAATTCCAAAATGGGAACAAGGTCAATTTCAAAGCAACTTGATTTATCGAGAAACACTGTGAAAAATGCGCTACGATCAGAAGATCCACCAGCGTATAAAAGAAAGCCGTATACAAATCCGGAACTACAACCATTTCAGGGATATATCATTGAGCAATACTTTGTTAAGAAACTAAAAGGAAGTCGAGTTCTTAATGATCTGCGTTCAAAGGGCTGTAACGTTTCAAGATCGGCGTTTTAGAGGTATATTCAACAGTATAAGACAGAATTTACACGGGCCTATATGCGATATGAGACAAAGCCCGGAGAACAAGGACAATTCGATTGGTCGCCATACACCGTAATGATCGAAGGCAAACTGGTCACAGTCCAGGTGTTCTGTTTAATTTTGGGGTGCAGTCGATATAGAACATACATGTATTCTCTATCCCAGACCCGATCATCTGTGTTTGAAGCATTAGAAGAAGGTTTGAGTAAAATTGGAGGAGTCCCGGAAACGATGCAGACTGATAATTATGCAACATTATACGATGCAAAGAAGAGGGAGTGGAATCCAGGATATATTAGATTTGCCAGCCATTATGGTTTCCAACCATCGCGATCTGAGGTTCGCCAATCCTGGTCCAAGGGCAAAGTAGAAAATCCATTTTCATACCTTGAAAACCACTTTATTGCAGACAATAAGTTTGAATCCTTTGAAGACTTCTCTTCAGAACTCTTAGACTTTGAAAAACAAGTAAATCATCGCATCCACACAACAACCGAGGCCGCAACCCACATATCTAGCAACCAGGCGCAGGGTGTGGGGCTAAGCGTGAGGAGCGGCCGGGTGGGCAGGGCAAGCGAGTGGAAATGTCGGGAGGCGGGAGATGGAAGGAAGGAATAGTGCTGGATTTCTGCAGAAATTAACCCGCAGATGCAACCTTAAATCAGTGTAGATCTGCGTGAATCAGCGTCTTGAAAATAACTGGAAAATAGGACAGTGTTCATTCACCTGATCTTTACATATCAAAAGAAAATACCTGTGCTACGGCGGTGGGTTCGGTTTCAGCGAACAAGGCAGAGGGGACCCAGGTGGTTTAACGAGTTCCGGAAGGAAAGCGGTGCTACCATTACGCTGCATGCGGCACCGTGCTCTATCACCACCCGAAATGTGCATTGAGATTTCAATCGCCTGCGTCTTTGGGTTTGCCTACATTGCTCAGGAAATGGGAATTGCATATCTTGCGACTGCGGGTGGGTGGAAGCAGCAAAACGCGCTGCCTTTGGCGTGGTTGTTGCCCGGGGTCTGGCTGTTTGGACCGTGCATCGATATTTTACTAAACTCCCAAATGACCGATGGGTTCCTTTCATTAGTTCAAAGACCAAATGATATAAACTATGAATACAGAACTGATATAGTGCATAATAATATGATCGAAGATACATATTCAGTAGTCTGGAAACTTGAAACTCAACTGATTATTAAACCAAGAATTATTATTCAGGAAGAATCAGGAGAAAAGATCAATGAACAAAGAGGAGAATACTTCGTGTCGGGTTAAAGTAGTCGGCAGGGATGACAAAAACAGGCCGGTTTTGGAATTTTCTGGTGATGAGGCCGAATGTGGGAGTGTGCTTTCTATCCTGGCAGGGCAAGAGGAAATAGTCATACGAACAAAAAATCCTGGGTATTGAGGAAATTTATTCTCTTGATGAGTATTTTAATTTGTTATGGACATCAGGCGGGTTTTTGGTTGCAGATTTCGCAGTTCATGGGGAATCAACTCAAATTGGATGAGTTTTGACATTGTGTATTAATCGTCATTCATCGGGATGTTATTTAATGTAATGTGTATATAGTATAGGATGGATGAGACGTGGAATAAATGACGTATTATTGGGCCAGATTCTTATAAGAAATGAAAGCCGGGAGAATTTATTATCTGAATTCGCCACGAAAAGCTCTGACGGCATCCGCAGAATTGAAGAGCCTGATGAAGTGCGCTCAAAGTTCTTCCGGGATTCTGACCGCATAATTCATTCTAAGGCGTATACACGATATATTGATAAAACGCAGGTTTTCTATCTGTTCGAAAACGACCACATCACCCACCGAGTTCTTCATGTTCAGTTGGTCTCGAAAATTGCAAGACAGATAGGAAGGGCGCTGGATTTGAATGAAGACCTCATTGAAGCAATCGCTTTGGGGCATGATATAGGTCATGCACCTTATGGGCATGAAGGAGAGACCTATCTTTCCGAATTATGCCAAAGTCATGGTATTGGTGAGTTTCATCACAATGTTCAGAGTGTGCAGTTTCTTGATAAAATTGAAAACCAGAATCTAACGCTTCAGGTTTTAGATGGAATTCTAAGCCATGATGGTGAGAGTTATAACCAGGTTTTGACGCCGAATCGTAATAAATCCTGGGATATTTTGGACAAGGAAATTGAAGCTAAAATAAATGAAAACATTGAGTTAACACCTATGGGTTTGGAAGGGTGTGTTGTAAGGATATCTGATATGATCAGCTTTGTAGGAAGGGACATAGAGGATGCCATCACTGTGGGATTGATAACAAGGGAACAGGTTCCCGAAAGTTGTGCGGAAGTAATATGTAATAATAACAGGGACATTATAAACACGCTTGTTATTGATATAATCGAGAATAGTTATGGTATGGATTTCATCAAGTTTAGTAGTGAAGTCTGGCAGGCATTGGAAAAGTTAAGGGATTTTAATATGGAAATGATTTACACAAGCCCAAGATTGAAGACTCAATCCGCTAAAATCAAGAGGATGTATGAATTTATGTATGAAACTTTCCTGAACGACCTGAAAAGTAAGAATCTTGATTCAAATATCTACAATCACCACATTAATTATTATAAAACAGGGTACAGTAGTAGATTTTCTGAGCCTGAGATTGTGAGAGATTTCCTTGCAGGAATGACAGATAAATATTTCAATAATACTTTTAAAGAACTATTTCTCCCGAAAAAATGCAGATATAACATAGAAGAATGCGAAAAATTTGTTACCTGATGTAGAGGAACTATTATGAAGATATATATTGCAGGACCGCTTTTTTGTGACGCAGAACTTGAATACAATGAAAAGCTTGATAAATTCCTGTCTGACCTTGGTTTTACCACGTTTCTTCCCCAGAGGGATGGGTACAAGCTGGCAGAGCTTGAGAAGAAGGTCGGCAGGTCAGAAGCTCTGGGGATTATTTTTGAAAGGGATGTGCAGGAGATCAAGGATTGTGATGTGGTGGTGTTTAATATGGATGGCAGGGTGCCAGATGAGGGGGCATGTGTTGAGATAGGGATTGGGTATGCACTGGGGAAGGAGTGTATAGGATTGAAGACTGATGTGCGGGGTGCGTTTGGCGGCGTTGATAATCCTATGGTACTGGGGGCACTGAAGTTTCAGGTGGCAGGGAGTTTGGAGGAACTTGGGGAGATGCTGGTGGAGGAGTGGGATTGAGACTATGGGAATTGGAATGGTAATAATGAAATGTAAAGACGTGGTTTGAATACACTCTTGCTATTAAAGGAGTAATCAAAAAGATGGTATGTGAGATATTCGACCACGTGGGAACGTGGTGAATCCTATAATTAAGGTGAATATATGATAAAAATTGAAAAATTCAAAGAAACGGTACATGTTCGCAGTTACCATCCTGATGTGGATGTGGAAGATGTGGTTGAAGTAAAAAATCTTCCATTGGTTAGATTTTCCTCTCATGAACGTCCTTTTTTTATGTTTGAGAACCATTGCCAGAATCCTGACTGTGATTGCAACGAAACCGTTCTTGCTTTTAACGAAATAGATGAGACGGGAGCCCAAATTGCGAATCCAATAACATTTGATATCGCTCTGGATCATTTTACGTGGCAAGAGAAAAGAAAAATAAAACGGCCAAAAAATGTTCAATCTCTCATTGATGAGTTCGTTAGCGATCTCCCTGATGAAATGAAGAGCGAATTTAAGGAGAATTATAACAATACGAAGACAGAGTCACGTAATATGGCAAAGTTCGAAATGCCTGTCGAAGATGTCTATGCTGGAAAAATGGTGTCGTACGCTGACGTTTTTGGTGATGACGGAAGTATAATGTCCGGGGGAACGGGAGTTAGTTTTCTTGTCGAATATGAAGGGCTAAAATTGTTTGTCGATGACCAGTATTGTATTGATCCCAAATGTGATTGTGGTGCGGTTCGCCTTATTTTTCTAAAGGTGGATGAAGGAACCGGAATTGCTTATGACATGTTTGCCATTAGAGTACCTTTTCAGAATGAGATCGAAATTGAGGATAAACTTGCCAGATATACAAAAGAAGAGATTGAAATGATATATGATCACTGGCTGAAGTCTGATCCAGAGATTATGGACGTCTTGGAAACCCGATACATGAAGATGAAAGGGGTTGGTCAAAGTTTAGTTGAAAGGCATCCCTCTAAGAAGCCGCATAAGCACACCGCGGGTGTTGGGCAAAAAAAGATCGGTCGCAATGAACCATGTCCATGCGGCAGCGGGAAAAAATACAAGAAATGCTGCGGCAAACCAAAATGAGCCTGAGATGATCACATCTACCACATACATTCAGCTGATCTTCAAAGGTCGCAAGAAAATACCTGTGTCACGGCGGTGGGTTCGGTTTCAGCGAACAAGGCAGAGGGGACCCAGGTGGTTTAACGAGTTCCGGAAGGAAAGCGGTGCTACCATTACGCTGCATGCGGCACCGTGCTCTATCACCGTCCAGAATGTGCATTGAGATTTCAATCGCCTGCATCTTTGGGTTTGACTACATTGCTCAGGAAGTGGGAATTGCATATCTTGCGATTGCGGGTGAGTGGAAGCAGCAAAACGTGCCGCCTTCGGCGTGGTTGTTGCCCGGGGTCTGGCTGTTTGGACCGTGCATCGATATTTTCTAAAAACCAGCTGAACAGATACCCTTTCGTTATTAGTTAGGTTTCAGTTTATATGGCACGACCCTCTCACACACAGGTTCATCGTATTCGTGTTTTCGACCTGTTTTAAAGACGATCTCAAGTCTACAATTACTTATCAACCCATATGTACCTTTTATTCTTAGCTTTACCTTCCACTTTAACTTCTTGAGTGACATTTTCTAGAACATTTATTGAAGCTGCGATGCCACCACTTGTTTTACTATATCCCTGTTTCTCTAATAGGTCTCGCAAATCCGTGTCATTGATACTTCCTCTCTCTTTAATAATCATTCTGATTAAATATGGTGCGGTAGAAGGGTTGTAAAGTTGGCGGGTAAATCTAGCATAATGGTCAGGCCAATTATGTTCTTCTAATCGCATTACAATCTTTTGTGGGATTCTTTCCGAGATATTCCGAGATTTTAAAGAGATTAATTCATTATTTGTAGGTTTGATGCTACTGGTATTACTTACTTTAAATTTTAATTCAACAAGAACCCCATCTTCTATGAGTGGTTCTATAGATGTTACTGTTATATTGAAACCATCATATGATAATTTATCATAAGGCATTGGTTCTGTCAACATTTCGCCTATTATAGGCAGTTCTGTTCTTATACTCATACCATTTTTATTAAATATTAATTCTGAAAGTTTCATTTTTTCACCGATTTTAAAATGAAATCAATGGTATTTAAAGATTTTCATTGATTTTAATGAAATAGTAATTTCAATGAAATTTTCTACATATATTGAAACAAAAACATGAAATTACGGCCTAAATATAAATATACACCTCAATAAACGTCATTGTAATTTCAACGTATACGGTACCCCCCTTTCACACACCGATTCTTCATATTCACCCTTCTGTCCCGTCTTAAAGACGATTCCACCATTATCAACGGCAATCCTGATACCAGTTCTGACCGATGAATAGAAATAGGGCATAAGATGGTCATGGTGCACAAATGCGTAGTACCACCTGACGTTCACTAATCTTAAGCGAAAAATGTGCGAGCCGTCATAGAAGACGTTAGGGAAGTTCACGACGTAGTCCATGCAGGTGTGGACGGGTTCATAGGGCGAGGGATTTTGCTGGAGATGATTGAAAAATACTATGAACACTTGAAAGCTCAAACATAGAGACCATAGTAAATACCCCATTCTCCCCACTTGTACCACAAATAATATTTTCACCCAGTACAGTATACAAACAACCCCCACCTAATATATCCAATAACTACAATCAATAAACATCACAACAACCGGAGCAATTCAACATGACACTCAGAAGCGATGAAGTCACAAAAGGAATAGAACGAGCCCCCCACCGCTCCCTGCTAAAAGCCATGGGAATTATCGATAACGAAATGGACCGCCCGTTCATAGGTGTAGTCAATTCCTGGAGCGAATTAATACCAGGCCACATACACCTCGACAAACTGGGAGAATCAGTAAAAGCAGGTATCAGGCTGGCCGGAGGCGTACCATTCGAATTTTCCACCATCGGCATATGTGATGGTATAGCCATGGGCCATGAGGGAATGAAATATTCACTACCCAGCAGGGAACTCATACGCGATACCATCGAGCTAATGGTACAGGCACACAGGTTCGACGGCATGGTAATGATACCCACCTGCGATAAGATTGTACCCGGTCACCTGATGGCAGCGGGCCGGCTGGACATCCCCACAGCAGTAGTCACAGGAGGCCCCATGCTGCCCGGATTCGTGGACGATGAGGAGAGGGACCTGATATCTGTGTTCGAAGGCGTGGGAGAGCGGCAGAACAACAAGATCACAGATGAGAAACTAAAGGCACTGGAAGATTGCTCATGCAGCGGTGCCGGTTCATGTGCCGGATTATTTACAGCCAATACCATGGCCTGTGTGACAGAAGCACTTGGCATGAGCCTGCCGGGCTGCGGTACCACCCATGCCGTGGATGCTAAGAAGTTCAGGCTGGCCAAAGAGACAGGTATGAAGATCATGGAACTGGTAGAGAAGGACATCACTGCCAGACAGATAGTAACCCCTGAGGCCATCGACAATGCCATCATATTGGATATGGCCATCGGCGGCAGTACCAATACGGCCCTGCACCTGCCAGCCATAGCCCATGAGTTCGGAGTGGACCTGCCGCTGGACAGGTTCGATGAGATGAGCCGCACCACGCCCCACCTTACCAACCTGAGACCTGGCGGGAACCATTTCCTGCTCGACCTCGAACGTGCGGGTGGCGTGCCTGCCGTGATGCAACGGCTCGGTGACATGCTGTCCCTTGATGTGCTTACCGTAACAGGTGATACCATGGCAAAGAACCTGGAAGGCTTCATACCAGTAAACCCCAGGACCAATGCCAGTGTCATCAAGACCCTGGATGACCCAGTACATCCCCAAGGCGGGATCGCCATACTTAAAGGCAACCTTGCACCTGAGGGTTCGGTCATCAAACAGACTGCGGTCCATCCTGATATGATGGTACATTCCGGGCCAGCCCGGGTGTTCAACAGCGAGGAGGAATCCATGCATGCCATCATGGACAGGCAGATAAAGGCCGGAGATGTAGTGGTCATACGCTACGAAGGACCAAAAGGCGGCCCCGGCATGAGGGAAATGCTCTCACCCACATCTGCCATTGCAGGTATGGGCCTGATCGACTCCGTGGCACTTATCACAGACGGCAGGTTCTCAGGTGGCACACGTGGCCCCTGTATCGGGCACGTGACACCTGAGGCTGCACAGGGCGGTCCCATCGCACTGGTGGAGGAAGGCGATACCATCGAGATAGATATTCCTAACCGGCTTCTGGACATAAAGGTGCCAGGTAATGTACTGGAAGAGAGGAAAGCCAGGTGGAAAAATCCTGTAGTAGAAACTAAAAATAGCTATCTTGCCAGATACCAGCGGTACGTGGGTACTGCATCCCGCGGCAGCATCCTTGAATAGGAGGATGTTTAGCACACTATTTTTACCTGTTATGGCTGTCATGATTCACTTGAATGGATATTGATCAAGTCAAAATGGAGCCCGGATGCTGCAAAAGGAAGAAAAAATAACTATCATCCTGATGGTTATGTCACTACTGGTATTGATCATTGTATACTTCGGTTTTATTGTTGATAGTATGGAAACCTCCCAATTTTCAGATCAATCGGTCACAGGCGACCGGGTTGTATTGTATGGTGTGGTAGTCGGAAAAGGAGGGACCGTTACCGGTGACCACCTGATACTTAGAGTAGATAGTGAAGGCAGCAGGGTCAAAGTCTTTATCCACTGTAATAATGGTGCTGAAAAGGTCAATAATATAATTGATATTGCAGATACAGTTGAGATTACAGGTACCGTGGAAGAATACCAGGGAGAAAAAGAGATTGTGGTGGAGCAACCTGGTGATGTAAAGATACTGGGGTAAAGATACTTTGCAAAAATAGTAATTGCCATACTTTTTGAAATGGATACGATAATAGTGTATATTTTATAATAATGAGTGATAGTGTGCTGTCGCCTGACGCACTAACTCCGGAGCTTCATCCACTGGCCAATACCGTTGTCTACTCCAGTAACCCTCTATGCCAGGCAATATCGCAGGAATATACCGCATTGGGGTTGTCTTATCGATCATAGATAGACTTTGTCAATAACTCACGCAAGGACCTATACAACACGGTTATTACTTATTCGGTTTAAAGATATAAAAATCTTGGCTACATAAATGATAATCAGGATGGGTTATCGATTCAAATGATATTAAAATATATCAACACCGCAAGCAGTAGCAGCACGACTCCCGTCACAATCCGTATCTCGACACGTCTATTTTCCCTGAGGTCATTGACCCGTTCGGGGCTGAGCCCGAACGCCAGCATAATACCCAGGATAAGCACCGGCAGTATCACACCCAGGTTATAGAAACAAAGGTATATGGCCCCGTCAGCGATTTTGCCCTGTGCTATCAACATGTCCAGTATGGCAAAATAGACCGCACCCACGCATGGTGCCTTGATCATTGAGAACATTGCACCTGCAAGAAATGAAACCATGACCGTATTCCTGTGCTCAATTCCTTCAACCAGTTGTAAGAATGACCCGGACGTTTTGAAACTCGACCTGTCATGCACCTTCAGGTGGTACGCATCATAAAAATGCCACAATCCAAGCAGTCCGATCAATACCACCAACAGCACAGTAATAGTATCCTTGATCTCAGGCTGCTGTTTAATCACACCCAATAGGCCCATCCCCACTACCATGAACATAACAAATATACCTGCACAAAAGCCACCCACGATCTTCAGCAATTCAGTGCGGTTTCCTTTTGAAGATAGGGTCAATGATGCCAAAAATGCCATTACAGCCAGTAAACATGGATTGAACCCGGCCAGCAGACCCGCCAACAATACAACAGGCAGAGATAACTCAGGTAATATATTCCTGCCATCTGCAGGCTGGACAGAGTTATTTTCAGGAATTGGAGGTGCATTTTCAATCCCTGCAACCAGCAGTTCTTCCAGTCGTTTCTCATCGCCATTATAGTCCGGATATGTTATAGTGACCTGGTGATTGATGACCACGGCAGGGACGGTAGCTATTCCGTACTCACTTACCATGCGGTCATATACTTTCATATCACCATAGTCCGACCATATCTCATATTTTGAATAGGAGATGTTGTCATATCCCCGGACAACCTTGTCCACTATAGGTTCGGCATCGGCGCATTTTAAACAGCCGCCCTCATAAAAATATTCCACTACTACTGAATCCGCTTGGACCACTGAACCTGCCTGGCCGCTTGCCGTAATGGGAAAAAACAGGACTATTGACAACAATACCAGTAAAGTGAAGCTATTAATGGCATGCAGTGGAAGTACAGGTCTCTGTTTCATAATTGCTCTCCGAAACCATGCCAGTAGTCAGGTTAGCGATCTCCCCTGTATAAGGAGATACATAACTCTCTACAACATACAGGGACTTGATGCCAGAACATGCACAATTGCGCTCCATCATCTCTACTTTCCAGTATGTCTCATCTTCCTGAAGCGCGCTGTTGTTAGTCTCGAAACCCTGGACTAACACGGTCTTATTACCCCTCCATTCGGGCCTTTTAAAGTTCTCTGACATGTATTCCACAGCAACAGGGTCTTGTTTTACGATTTCAATTGCCTGTGATGCGTTTATCTTAATTGGAGATTCTTCCGGTTCACCTTGCTGGTCTGTAATATCAATGCATGCAGAAACTGCAATAATTACACTGATAAGAATAATTACTCCTGCTACGTTTGCAAAAACCTGGTGAGTCATAATTCAAATTCCTTATAATAATCATTAAACCTTTCCCGCATTTGCTCCCAGGTGGGCAGGTTTGTCTGGCAGCCAACTTTCTCCACCACAAAAGATGCCGTAGCAGACCCCACCCGTCCGCACACATCCAGGGAAAAACCCCTGGTATATGCCACCAGGAATCCTACACGGTATGCATCGCCCGCACCCGTTGGGTCCACTGCATCCACCTGTACGGCAGGGATGAACATCCTCTTCCCGTCTGTGTATATCTCGCTGCCACCTTTATCCAGTGTGACCACTACCAACCCGATATCCGCTTCCAAGTCTTCACGGGAGCGCCCTGTCATCCGGGCGAGCCGTTCTATCTCATGGCGGTTGGTGAACAGGATATTAGTATGTTCCAGTATGATATCAAGGCATTCCCTGGAATACACTACCAGGTCCTGTCCAGGATCAAATGAGACAAAGTCAGCGAGCCTGGCAGCCTTTGAATTGAACACAGGATCGGCAGTAGCCAGGTGTACGAATTCCAGGCGGGGCGGTTCAAGTTTTGGGAAATCATTTGATGCCCCCCAGTAGAAATAGGTTACCTGATCATGGTCTTCATCAGTAAATATGAATGCTGAAGCCGTTTTTTTGTCCCTGATGTTGTACAACAGACTGATATCCACACCCAGTCGTTCCAGGTGCCGCTGGTAATCAGACCCTTCAAAATCACAACCTACAGGCGAGACCAGCTGGCTTTTTCCTCCAAGGGTGGCTATTCCTGCTGCAATATTTGCTGCACCACCGCCAAAGTAAATGTGGTAATTATTTATGGGCATTGACGAGTTGGGCGGTGCAAACCGTGTTACATCGAAGAGGTGGTCATATGCGGTGTGCCCTATTATAGAAATGGTTTTGTCCAAGAGAAATACCCCTTATCTTACTCATCTTCATCAGAATATTCCAGTTCAGTGACCTCTATCACATTGAGTGGAATATTTTTCATTACTTTGCCTATAACAGATTTCGCTATCCTGGCAGCGTGTTCCTCATTCTCGGCATCGAATACACGCATCTCAAGCATCAGTCCCACAAGTGCGGTGTTGGCTGTGATGAACACACTATCAAATGGTTCATCACAGGCAGGACAATACGTGGTGCCAATATTTATTTCAATAAATTCCAGCTGTGGATTCAAGCGTTTTCCTGCCTCTGCAATGGCCACTCCCATTGCATCATCAACTGTTTCAATGTCTTTTACCAACCAGGCTGCTTCTAATATTACCTTGTAATTCATCAACATACAACAATCAATCCTCACATATTCTTTCAACTTTTATCATCTGTTTTGCAATGTTTTATCTTTGAAATCCTAAATGGCAAACAATTCGGGATTTTTTACTGTAAATACTCCCAATCGTACGCCGGCATCCAGCCATGCATGACCATAACTGAAACATACCAGGGCATTGACCTGATCTTCACTCTTTATGAAATGGACACCGTCATTGTAATAAGACCTGGCCATCTCAAGATAATCATCAGCTATCTTCTTGAGATATGACCCTTCTCCTGCTGAAGTCTTGACGTCTTTCAGTGCCCCTTCCAGCATAACCATATACCGTTTGGTCTTCTCTTCAAGATTTGCAGGTTGAGACTGCATCAACCTAAAATTATCGGGAAATAACGTAAATGTTCTTATTAATCTCATGTACGCCTTATTTCCCGTCCCACAGGTCCATCTAAAACCATTCCAGGACAAAATATTCTTGTCCATCTATGTCGACTTCGATATTTTGGTGATGATCGATGGGGTTTTGCATTCTACGCATATAGCAATCAGAAGTATAAATTGTGCGCTTACCCGTCATCGGTTGAGAGAAAAATTAGGATATGGAACACAAATCTCGCGAATGACGCGGATACCCGCGAATTGATTCAAGAAGGTTGTCACTAATCTGGCATCAAGTTTATTTGTATAATGCAAATTGGTTTTGGGACAGCTTGTGCGGATGAGTTTAATGACTTGTCGGATGAGAATGTTAACACGTGGCTGTCTAATTTTATTGACACAAAAATTAAATTGATTTCATAGATTTATTGTGACGCACTTCACATGACCTTTGATGAAATTAAGTTTCGAAAGAACCCACATTGTCCTGTATGTGGTGATCTTAATCGTTATACCCAACAGCTCTGCTGTAGGGAGCTTCATTCATTTTTTTTATTTTTCAGGATTGGCAGGGAAGAGTGATCAGCTGAGAAATCAGGTTCCTGGTAAATTCAAACAAAAAATGTGGGAGTTATTTAACTCCCCTTACCGTTTTTTCTTTTACACATATAGCCAAATAGCAGCACACAAATTGTTATGATACAAAGCAGGGGTTCTATGTTAGCGCCCATCACCAGCTTGTTTGAGATGGACAGCAATGGCGTGCACTGCATGGTCAGAGAGTAGGTAGGATCAATACCAACAATGAACAGATCGGTCATATGGTATATGCCCACACCATTGATCGTATAGTTAATGTAGGTCTGATTGCCCGGGATACCGTCCGCTTCCAGGGTGCTGACATTCCACCAGTATGCCATGCCCTGGATGGGTGTGACCACTGCCTGGCTGCCGTCATATGCCGTACCCCAATATACACTGGTAAAGTTGGTCGGGATGATATCATAGACAATGACCGTTGGTGGGGTCTTCAGGTTACCTTTGTTATGTATCCACAGCGAGATGTCATAGTAATCAGCGGTGGCATTCTTGGTAATTATCTTACGTACCTCGATCAGGTAGCCGTTGATCACAAAGATTTTTTCCCGCAGTACATATGAATCGTTAGTGGTAAGATACAACTTGCTGATCTGACCGCCGGCACCGGTAAGGTTCGCCGAAAGATCAACATCTATCCAGCCCACTGGTACCGGATCAGGGAAATCATAAATCTTCCATTCCGATGCACTCCAGGGATTGTTCACTGAATTCGATATTTCACCGGGAGTATACGTCTGGCTGTCGAATGCCGCACTCAGGTTCAGGTTTGTATCATTGGTGACATACACAGTGACCAATGAAATAGTGTAATTAATATTTTCAGTATCAATATTCAGTATTTCAGGAGTGAATCCCCAATCATCTCCTCCGGTCCCGTTCTCACTGGTACCGAGCTGGTTCTTCTGCAGGTTGATCCTGAAACCAAGCGTTGTGGCTGTCGGATCCTCGTTCAATGTTATCCCGCTTCCTGAAATGGTGGTATTGGAAATGGTAAATGCGAGACTTGCATTTCCTACATCGAATTCCTGGGATGATTGGGGCGTGGAACTGTTATGTGCATCAGGATCGCTTTCACTGATGGTAAAATATAACGTGGCGTTCGGATTTGAGCTGTTCAATTCTGCAATGGTCCACGTGATGGTGGCATTGTTGTTGGTTATAACCGATGAACCCAGATCGGGATTGTCATTTGAGAAATTGAAATCATATGCACCGTTGCTGTTTATGTTGGCTGCGGTTTTGATCAATGTAATGCCGGTAATATCTGCAGTGGTATTGCGGGTCAATGTCAGGGTTGCATTGGTTGAATCATTTACCATGATCATATTTGAAGTATAGGATTCTGAGAAAATGATAGGTCTTGATGCTGAAGACAGACTATAATTGACAAGCACAGAACTACCTGCATCCAGATAATTGATATGAACGATCACATTGCTTCCCTGAACGGTCACATTGGTGTCGGTCGATGTAGTGCTCCAGGTAGCAGGAGATGTGGTCCCGGAATTGAAATTTATTGAAATATCATATAGTGTAGTACTGCTCAATGTATTGGTGATGTTGATCTGACCGGTACCACTAACTGGGCCATTGGCCATAGTCCCATTATAGGTATCTGCCACACTGATGTATTCAGTAACTTCAATGTCCAGTACATCAGTTGCAGATACCGGTACAATGGATAATAGAACCAGCATCAACACAATCGTCATTAAATAACTTTTATTCATATACATATCCTGCCTTTAAAACCAATTTACTCTTTTTATGATTATTGCTTTTATATTCAAAATCAACGAATTTGAATCCAGTTAATTTTATACTTCTATTTTAATATATTTTAAATTAACTAGATTATGTTTGGTTATTTTTATATATATTTCAATATATTCAAAATTAATTGAATTATGTTTAGTTACTTTTATATATATATTTTATGGTGATTACGGTCTTGGGACAAAATTATTAGACTTGATTTTCAAAGATGTAGTGAATAAGTTACCAATGGATTTAAGGAGGGATTGGTAAGTACCTTATCATAATCCATAAATAATGATTAATGTTATATGAGATAAAAAAAGTGTAATTATAAATAATGAATTAAATTAAGATGAATGAGAACGCTTAATATTTTCATTTTAAAAAAAGGGAAAATGATGGGCTTAAGTTTCAGGATAATTTGGACATTGCTGATTTTGAGCTGGATAATCGGAAGCAGTTCAGGTCAAACAGTAGTAGAGGTGTACGATCATTACAATGTTTCAATAACATTGGATAAGGACAAGGCTCACATTAAGGAGACAATTACAATAAAAAACGTAATTACTAAATCTATTGTTCCCGGATATGTAGACAAAACCCTTATATGTTCGTCACAAAACAAACTGTTGTTTATCCCTCTTCCAGGAAAGAAGGATCGTTCTGTAGATGTGGAAAATGTGGTAGTCAGCTTTGGTACCAGCCGTATCACTGACGTGCAGGTGACCCAGACCGATAAAAGTACAACCATACGATACGGGCTCTGGTTCCCCATATCTCCCGGCGAAAGCCAGACCGTGGTGTTGGAATATGACTATCTTGATTTTGCAGACCCCGGCATTCTGTTCACCCGGGGTTACTATCCAATGGCTGCCAATATTCCCATCAACAATGCACACATCGATCTTGACCTGCCCACTGGCAGCCATGTCACCTATTCAAGCGCAAGGAAAAGTACCTCGCAGGATCTGGTCTCATGGTCAAAGGAATCCCTGGGAACAGATCCGTGGCTGTTGAAATTCGAATATAGCAGGATCCCGCTGCCCACATCACCCATACGGTGGTCTTTGTTATTATGGATATTTATCCTGGCCGCAGCTGTAGTATGGTCTTACCGTCATTGGAAACCGGAAAAATGATACAGGGGTGAAAACGATTGGGGCAGGATAATTGGAAACTCCCCAAAGCATACGCAGTCCTCCTAGTGGTATTGTTCTTATTGTGGGGGAGTTCAGCACTCCCGGATGTAAGTAATGTGTCCACGAACAAATCCGCTTATAATCCAGGAGAAACGGTGCATATCACCATCAATCATACTTCAAATATCACTGCATCAGTGATAGATCCATATGGAAGCCAGAACCCGCTGGTCCTGACCCCATCGGACTTGGGTTATCTGGCAGAATACAGCCCTCAACAGGGTGTTATACTAGGAACCTACACAGTGCAGGTATTCGGGGAGGGTTTTTCAGATAGTAGCATGTTTAAAATACGTTCATTATCCATTCATCCGGATATTAATGAAACATATCCATTGGGTAATGTATCTCTCCCAGGTGAAGTGGTGGATGCAGAAAGTGGGAATGGAGTAAATGCTTCTCTGGATGTTACTATTAATGATGAGATGATCAACAGTTACGCCAAAGCCGGTGATTTTTTCCTTAACTATTCTGCTATTACTACGGGGTATAAGACCCTGACCATCACAGCCGTTGACGATGAGAACATTACAGGTACTATTACCACAGGTTTTGAAGTACATTTCCACCCTGCTGAAAACCTGTCTATTACCACGTCACAGGTGCTATATGAAGCAGGCCAGAATGTGGATATTCGTGTGGTATCGGGACAGGTTACACCTATAGTATGGGTGATGGACCCGCTGGGAATCTTTACTTCAGTCAAAGTTTCTGGCAAGTGTGGTATATATTCAGGAATGTACAGCCTTGATAAACACATCATCCTGGGTGAATATTGGGCAGAGGCTGAGACCGAGAACCCGGCTGACCATGTAAAGGCTGCATTCAATGTAACAGCTCCTGTCGAGTTGTTAACAGCACTCCAGGATGCCGGTGTAGAATTCTCAAGGCTGCTGTCAGGACCCAGGACCGTGCAGCATAAGGTGCCGCCGCTGGCAGATATTCAGGTAACAGTGACTGCCACGGTCTTATCACCAGTAATCAATACATCGCTCGTTGAATATTACCCCGACGGATGGACAATAAAAGATTCAAATGGCGGGACAGTGGATACTGAAAATAACACCATCACATGGGATGCGGGCGATGTGGAAAATAATGTGTCCCGCACATATACCATATTCAGCCCCCGGCGGACAATGCCTAGCACCAAGTATTTCTTCAACACCGAACTGGTATATGACGCTGGATCTGACATGAGTAAGGATTGGATGGTTGTGGTGTCCGACCCTGATACAGAACAACCGGTCATAACCAATATTTTATCGAATCCTGATCCGCAGGTAATCAATACACTGGTAAATATTACAGCAAATATCATAGATAACATTGGCGTCAGTACTGTCTACATCAACATCACCCTCCCCAACAGCACCTCCACAGGCAATCTCTCAATGACAAAGAACGGCGGCGATTTGTGGTACTATAACTACACGCCGCCCATTGCTGGCCTGTACAATGTAACCATCTATGCCAACGACACATCAGACAACTGGAACTCTTACACAGGTAATTTTACAGGTGACGGACCACCGGTAATTAATTCAATTTCTGATATCCCTGATCCCGTTGAGAATGGGAATAACATTACTATTCGGGCAAATGTCATAGATGATTTTACTGTCAGTTCTGTCTGGGTAGATATTGAAGGAACGAATTATAGTCTTGTTAAAATAACAGATCTTTACCTGTTATCTGCCATCCATCGTGGTGTTAATAGACCACAGGTTTTCACCAAGGATGAAACATATTACCCTGCTAATTTAAAGGACTCCAATAGAAGGTTCTACCTAAACTTTTCTAACAAATTAGTAAACGGCAGCGTCTTAAGAATATATGCCAAAAAAAACCAGGGTCGTATTATTGGAATCTATGATCTGTCCGATACCTCCGGGTCAAATCCTATCGGCACATTCACAGTTGTTTCGAAAGGCGGTGAATGGCATAATATCACTTTAGCTAATATTTCAACGCCAACAGATGCGATATGGCTTGGGGAAGGGATGGGAAGTGGCACCGACCCCAAGGATAATTTTGACTACATTTATGCAACAGAAAATACATGGGAATATGACTATAACACAAGCGATCTCAAACCTGGAATATATTATTATACCGTTTATGCCACTGATTCTGCCGGAAGTAATGCAGCACCTACAACAGCAAATTTTACTGTCCGGGACACTGCCAAACCCGTCATTGAAAATATTTCTGTAACTCCTGACCCACAAGCAGCTAATAATCCAGTCAATATCACTGCAAATGTAACTGACAACCTGGATGTTAATACGACTTATATCAACATCATTCTCCCCAACAGCACCTCCACCGGCAATCTCTCCATGACAAAGAACGGCGGCAATTTGTGGTACTATAACTACACGCCGCCCATTGCTGGCCTGTATAATGTAACCATATATGCAAACGACACATCAGACAACTGGAATTCCTCCACTTCCAATTTCATGGTGGAATTCCTGAGGGTTAATTTCAGCTTTTATTCGGACAGCAGCTATACCACCCAGACCAGGGATTTTAACATCAATGACATTATCTATATCCGGACTTATGTGACCTATAGCAATTATACCAATCTCAGCGGTGCCCTGGACAGCATTAACGTGACCGTCCCAAACCACACGATCTATGTGGTCTCTATGGTGGAGAGTAGCCCGGGCATCTACCGGTGCAACTTCAGTACTACCCAGGCTGGGAGTGATTACCAGTTCTATGCCCTGGCCACTACACCTAACGGCATCACCGGTATAGATACCGATACCCTTACCCTGCCCATCTATACCAGTTTTGCGCCTGGCACCCTGGTCATACCCATGGGTTCCCAGCAGGATGTCGGTGCCGCCGGCGGGAACTATCCCTCCCAGGTATCAGCCTACGGCCTGGTCCACTGGCTGCTGGCCAACGATACATGGGTGGACTGGGTGATACTGCACGACAAAGCCTACGATGGATTTGATTTCAATGCTACCACCGATGATGACGCTTCCAACACCACAGGTACTATAGCAAACAGGAACTATTCATCGGGTCCGTTCCTCATCCGGGACCCCGATACCAGCACCTTCTTTAACGAGGCATACAACACCATCCAGCAGATCCGATCTGATACCGGCCGATACAATGATGTGGTGGTGCACGAGCTTAACCAGACGCTATATATAGAGACCAGGGATGATTATATCCTGGACCGTCCGGCCCGGATCGCTGTTCGGCAGACCGATAATACATTCATTGACTACATCTGGGACACCACCCTATTCCCCGCATCCCCAACTGCGGGTATGAACATGAACGCCCTTACCCTGGCTCAGATACGCAGCGGCGACCTGCTGACCAACGCATCGGTAAACTGTTCCAAGCGCAAGGTGTATGACTGGGTGTTCCTTGACGATGATGATTTCTGGGACACGGCCTTCTTCCCTGTGGGGGACGACCTGTTCTCCCAACTTGACCTGTTCGTGAACAAGACCGGCCACGTGCACCTGCAGGGCAAGGGTGTCACCATGAACACCCGCACGTCCTGGCTGACCACAACCACAGCCACCTATGAGGAGGACGATTACCCCAACAAACAGCAATATTCGGTATTGAACAGTTCAGCAGACCATCCTCTGGGCCAGACCTACGGGACTTTAGTGTTCGAGAACCCGCTGCCCTTCGATGCCTTCGAACATGACAATAACTGGCGTACCAACACCCTGGCCCTGGCCGGAGTATCGGAATCAGGGATCAATGACGGGTTCGGGGTCATGTGGGACCAGGGAGTGAACAATGGGGCATACATGGACTGTATATCGGGTGCCTCTGAGGATAATTATGCCTTTGTGGTATCAAATTCCTACGGTGGTGTGACCTCAGCCCTGGTGGGCAAAAAGCAGATGACCATCCCTGAGATGCGGCTGGCCCTGGATTCGGTACTGTTCAGCGTGGTCACCCCACAATTCGATCACAGCCTCAATTACCCTGATATCAGAAATGGCGGCACCTCCAACCTGACAGTGACCGGCACCGTGGATTCGGGCATGCTGGTATATGACCTGAGGATATATGATGAACTGCCGACATATGTGAGCCTGAACAATTCATCCGTCACCCTCAATGCACCGGGCAGCTATACCTACCATACATCCAACAATACCCTGGAATTCAACCTGGGCAGCCCCAACAAGTCGGCAATACACAACGGCACATTGTTCTCATATGAGATCGCCATCACTCCGCCCCCGGACCTGCCAACAGACCTGATGATACTGGATTCCACGGTTGTGTATGATGACAACTGGAACAAAGTTATCACATCTTCCCACTGCATTACCGTGCAGACCATCAACTACATGAGCTTTTCAGCCAGCAAGTGCATAACACCCGGTTTTGCAGACAATTATTCTATCACCCTGAACCTGACAAGCCTGGTGAACTTCAACCAGACCAATGTCAACATCTATGACCTGGTCCCGGCCAATTTCAGCATTGTCAATCCCGTGCCCGATTATAACGGCTCCCAGACCAACAGGTACTACTGGACCATGAACATGACCGCCGGGGAGAGCAGGACAATAGCCTACAACCTGGTCGGGACCGGTCTGTACAGGATCAGCGATGTTTTCACTGTGGGGGTGGATCCAGTATGAGAGGGAATGTAACATTATCCCAGTTGCTTCTTATTACGTCAATAACTCTCCTCTGTACATCTCAAGTATCAGCAATACCCCTGGATCTCCAGCTCAATTCCACTGAATATATTAACGGGCTCATCTTCTATTCGGATGGTTCTCATACATTGATTAATGCCACAGGATCTCTCTTTATTACTAATCCCTCATTGAACCTGACGGTGTCAGATGTTAATATTGATTTCACGGGAAGTATCACGCCTGCCAGTATCCACATCAATTCCATCGGTCCCAATATAACCCAGGTGGTATCTTACCAGATTGATAGTTCCATGATCACGATCCCCCTTTCAGTATTTGAGACCTTCACCCCGGAAATCCTGGACCATGAAGTTAACCAGACTATTGTTTTTAATGTCTCCATCAATAATTCAGGAAGCGAAAATGTAAGCATCGTCCTGTTCGAGAAGACGTTCCCCCCAGGACTGACCTTCTTTAATCTCTCAGCCACGACCGGTGCTGCAAGTGTGGTAAGCAATAACCTGTCATGGGCAGGTTTTACCATCCTCCCTGGTACCAGTGAACAGGTACAGGTTACTTTCTATACTACCCCCACATCCGATATACTGATACCATCTTCGAACCTGGTCTTCAGTGTTCCTTCATATTCGGCGTCCACAGCCCTGTCATTATCGGCTGTCACAACTACCAATTTTACCCTTGAGAAGGAACAAATCACAATCGACATATGGAGGGTCGGGGTCAGGGTGTGTGATGAAACTGAGTTCAATTATTCGTTGTATGGGGTAGAGGTCTACCTGTCCGACCCTCAGTTGAATGGATCTGTGATGATCAAAAACTACAGCCTGAATGTAAATCTGCAGCCCGGAGAATCCTGGCATGATAGCTTTTTGTATAATTATTCAAGCGTTCCCGTGTTCTTTACCCGGATCTATTATTCAATTCCCTGTGATCTCTCAGGACTGTCAATGCCGATGACACCGGTTAAAAGTGGAGGATTCATCTTAAAATCTACTGTTACCAGTACACTTGACACATCACATCACGTGGTCAGGGTGATAAGACCGGGTAATGGAGAAGAAAAGGAAACAAAACCCTATGAGGATGAGATCCCTCCTATAGAATTGGCTCAAGGAAAATCCGGTATTCAAGTCACATCTGATCAAGAAAATAACCTGCCTGAAATAATCGGGGCAATCATTTTTGTTGTGCTGATATTTTCATTATTCTGGATATTATTCGCTAAAAGATGAAAGAATGAATGATGAAGAAGAAGAGTAAGATACACAAAAAATCAATGAAAATGTATTATCCCAATATGAGCTGTTCAGGATTATACTAAACCGTATATGTTTTTTGTGACTTTCTGCCACAGAGAGCACAGAGAACACCGAGATGCTTTTTCCGCCCCAAACTCCTTTCTCTGTGCTCTCTGTGAGCTCTGTGGCAGTCATATACAGTTCCAAATTATACTTACGGAGTAGTATATTTGAGAATGGATACTGTGCCCGAGTAAAAACTGGTCCCCAATTTTTTGGCTCCCTGAACTCTTCGTCGTTGTGGATGTGAATGTGGAGCGGATGTAGATTTCGATGTGTATTCGGGTACGGCGCAGAAGATCCGGTATGCCCATGCGCAGGGTTTTCCTGTGTACTGGCTGCACACGGATTGATTCAGATAAATCTTCAATCAAAGATTTTGATAAATCTTCAATCGAAGATTCTGATAAATCTTCAATCGAAGATTCTGATAAATCTTCAATCGAAGATTCTGATAAATCTTCAATCGAAGATTCTGATGATAAATCTTCAATCGAAGATTCTGATAAATCTTCAATCGAAGATTCTGATAAATCTTCAATCGAAGATTCTGATAAATCTTCAATCGAAGATTCTGATAAATCTTCAATCGAAGATTCTGATAAATCTTCTGTCGAAATAACTGGTTTTTAAGATAGTATATATTCTGGTAAACAGCAGGAAAGAAACCAAAACGCTTTATATTCTCTTGATGTTGAATAAACAAATCATTCCGGAGTTAAACGTAAATGGAAGATTTGTTGAAAACGTTTACCATTCCCGATAATACTATAATGGAAGAACATTCCATTGTTACTACCGGAGGAGCCATTATAGGCAACCATACCGTTATGGGTTTTGGCATTATTGCTGATTCGGTCATTGCCGGGGAAAGGGTCAGGATCAATGGGAATGTCATAGGGACCGAAGAAGTAAGGATCGATATGTGGTCCCAGGTGAATGGTGATGTCAGGACCAAGAATGATGCATATATCGGTGAATTTGTCAATATAGTTGGAAAACTGATCGTAGGCAAAGACCTGGATATTGGCAAGGATGTAAAAATAAACGGAGGCTATGAAGCCAGAGGCTGGATAGTTGTCAGGAATCCCATCCCGGTGATCATTTACATTTTCCTGTACCTGACAGAATTAATTCGGATGGGGAAAGACGAAGAAGTTGATAATGCCCTGAAAAATCTGTTTTCCGATGAAAGTGATGACCTAGAGGAAGATAAACTACTTATCATTCCCAGCGGTTCGAAGATCGACCTTGAATCAATTAAGGTTCCTGATAAAGCTGTTATTGGCAGTGGCTGCCGGATGATGGGGAATATCAGGGCTTCCTCAATTGTGATGGGGAACAATAATACCCTGTTCGGCAGTATCAAGACTACCAATGAGATAGTCATTGGTGAAGGTAATACCATACACGGAAACCTTGTGACCAGGGGTGATGTGCATATCAATAAAGACTCACATATCCTGGGTGAGATCAATGGCGGTAAGATCATTATCCACGAGGAAGCCAGGGTGGACGGGGCTATGCGGGCTGCCAATGGCGTGTTAATTACCAGGGATGAGATGGAAGAGGAATACAAAACAGGTGGTCTGCTGGATATGGTGCCAGAGCCTACCGTACCAAAGAAGACGAAATCTACTTCTGATAAGATAAAGGCAGATGAAACGGGCCCTGGTAAAGCAGTAGAAGAAACCATTGCAACCGGATCAGGAATCGGGATGGGGGCCGGGGCACCAGAGGCTGTTAGTTATGACATCCCGGCAAAAAGAATGACAACCGCCATTAGACTGGGCGATATTATAAAACCCGTGCCTGTAAAAAAGAAAACGACAACAAGGACTGCTCCTGCTAAGAAGAAAACGACAACAAGGACCACTCCTGTTAAGAAGAAAACGACAACAAGGACTGCTCCTGCTAAGAAGAAAACAACAACAAGGACCACTCCTGCTAAAAAGAAACCGACAACAAGAACTACTGCTGCTGAGAAGAAACCGACAACAAGAACTACTGCTGCTGAGAAGAAAACGACAACCAGGGCGACTGCCGCTGAAAAGAAAACGACGGCCAGGACGGCTGCCGCTGAGAAGGAAAAGACAAACAAGGAGATAAACACTTCTGAAAAGACTGCTACTGACACGAAAACAA
This sequence comes from ANME-2 cluster archaeon, assembly GCA_014237145.1. NCBI lineage: Archaea > Methanobacteriati > Methanobacteriota > Methanomicrobia > Methanosarcinales > ANME-2 cluster archaeon. The sequence goes on along the minus strand of JAAXOC010000065.1, from coordinate 90,538 downwards.
AGCCAAAAAAGACAGCAGCTAAGAAAAAAACAACAATAAAAAAGGCTACTGCTAAATAAAAAACATCGGCTGCTGAAAGTAGCACAGATAAAAAAAAGCCCAAAAGAAGACGGATATTAAACTTGAGTTTTAAAGATCCACTAAAAACAATAACAAGCAAACCAATTTGTGTAGTCCTGATTAAAACATTAATCCGCAAGCAACCGATTTACCTACTTTCCCATAAATATCCCCTAATCCATCAAAGAGAGCAACCTGTCTTATTTTGCATCCATCTTCTCAACCACCAAATCAACCTTGACATCTGTCTTCCCCTGCACAAGGGCAGGACGAATTCCCCCCAGACTCCTCCACAAGTCGTTTAAGGCTCAAGGATGTTACATTTCCATTCCAAATATCTGTAGAAAATCATCCCAATAATATGCAAGAAAATGTGTGCCCTGATGGAGTACACCCACAAACAACGGAAAATTAGTAGAGTAACACTATTTAAAGTTTACGCCTTTCCAAATGAGACTTTTTGATTTGTTCTGGAAATACCATATTTGTTTATATAGTTTGGGAAATACTTAAATGTCGATCAGGAAATAATAACAATTCTTTGGCCCAACTGGAAACATTTTAAATAATCCTCAATACAGTAAAATACATAGGCAGAAGGTGGACGTTGGATTATAATCTGTATCTGGAGATCGTAATCCCCTGAAATAAGGAAATGAATATAATGAAAAAGAACAGGAGAAAATATGGCAAGTATAAGTGTTTATCACATGGCTACATACTTAAGGGGGTAAAAGATGACAATAAAGAACAACAATGAAAAATCTGAATTAAAAGTGAAATTAGCTGAATATACTGCCATCAAAAATATTGACATGGTGCAAAAGAATAACAGAGTTAGTGTATGGGTAAAAAAGAGTACCCTTGAATATGAAAAAGAACTGCGCAATCTGCAGACCGAACTTATAAAGGTGCAAAACCATGTCAAGACTCATGGACTGCGCATTCTGGTATTGTTTGAAGGACGGGATGCTGCCGGGAAAGGGGGCACGATAAAGAGATTTACCGAACATATGAATCCACGGGGTATGCGGGTTGTGGCCCTCGAAAAGCCCAGCGACAGGGAACAAACTCAATGGTATTTTCAACGATACGTCCAGCATCTACCATCAGCAGGAGAGATTGTATTGTTTGATCGCAGCTGGTACAACCGGGCAATGGTTGAACCTGTGATGGAATTCTGCACCGATGAGCAGAATAAACGCTTCTTAAAGGATGTTCCTCTCTTCGAACAATTGCTTGTAAAAGATGGAATTTTTCTATTCAAGTTTTATTTCTCAGTCTCTAAAGATGAACAGGTAAGACGATTTGATGCAAGAAAGATCGATCCGCTAAAGCACTACAAGGTCTCCCGTGTTGATGAGATGGCACAGGAAATGTGGGATCAGTACACTATAAAAAAATTCCAGATGCTTAGTGAAACAAACCGAACCATTGTTCCCTGGACAATTATCCGATCCGACAACAAGAAAAAAGCGAGACTCAACTGTATCAAATATATACTATATAACCTGGATTACGAAGGTAAGGTTCATGAAAGTAAACTCGAGACAGATCCGGAGATCGTGATTTCGGGTATTGATGAACTCAAACACATGGAAGATAATCTGTTAAAACCGATCGAATTGCCGGGATGATTGTGATAGAAGTGCTAATTATGCTATCCTGGGTTCCAGATATTTTAATAGCTGTATCAACTTCAAAAAGCATGGTATTTTGACCGGATTTACAGGATTTACAGGATGTTGACATTGCGGTATATCCTGTCGATCCTGTTAATCCTGTCTAATAATTTTTAAATTACCCTTAGATTTGAAGTGGATACTAATAGCTTAAATCTGCAGATTGTCCCTGCTAAAGACATGATCACCCAGCCTGACGATCTCCTCCCTTCCCGCAAAATGGCGTACGCCTGATTTGCCTTGATCCTCACAACTGACATGTGTATCGAGTTTGTTCCAGGATCAATGAAAGCAAGGACCCGGTCGTCTGGTCTCAATTCTTCTAAATCCATTTTACGATAAGTTTTTTCCCAACAGTGCTTTCAAACAGGTCTTTCTTCCTGGGGATCGACTTTTGCTCAAGACTTGTATCGTTTGAGACAAAACATTTCAGCATAACGCTATTGGAGTCTATCTTCAGATCAATGTTCGTAACGACTGACGAATGCGAAGCATCCATACCATCAGCGATCCTTAAGATTGATGCGAGAATCCTGACTTTCTGTTTGTTGTCCTGGCTCATGGCTGCAAAATGAAAATGGCTGTTCTTTGGATGTGCTTTTCTGTGGTATCGCGCAATACTGCCTATGAGGTATCTCTCATCTGATGTGAACGGAAATTCCTGGTCGTTCAGTATCAATCTCAGTGAGGATTTGTGATGTCCTTTCGGACCCTGTGACCACCCGATATCATGGAGAATTGCGGCACACCCCAGCCAGTAGCGTTCCTCTTGACCCAGAAGATGCATATCTCCCATTTTATCAAAGAGCTCAAGTGACAACTTTCTAACAGTATCAGAATGCTCAGGATCAGAATTATACTTCAGGGCAATCTCCCGTATCTTACCTGATCTCTTTTTATACCCCAATTTCTTTCCCCTCTCTTTTATCCTATCCTCATCTTCAATGACGGCATCCAGCGAAACACCACGGAGAAACATCTGTGCAAAGTTCTCCGGAAGTCCCCTATCTCGTATCGAATCCGCTGCACTCTCTACATCATAATCAACCTTAATAAGATTAATGGAAAGAGAGCTTATATCCATGATGGCATAATTAGCCCTATTATCACCATCATCTGGTCTTCCAACACTCCCGGGGTTTATGAACGTAACACCATTTATTGTTCGTTTGAACTGAAGATGCGAATGCCCCATGATGACAACGTCTGCATCGGCAATTAAAGCAAGCTCGCTCATCCTTTCGTCGGTTGTGTCGGGTGTGATGTGCTCATCGATTGATTCAGGGCTTCCATGCACCATCAAGATACTTTTGTCACCTGTACAGATCCTCATCTCACGATCAAGTGAGCGAAGATAACTGACAGAAGATCCTGAAAGGTTTTTGCCTGCGTAATCAAAGGCTATCTGCTTTTCATTCTTGATATGCGCTCGTTTTTTCTCTTTTCTTTTTTTCAGCACTTTCAAATCGTAGTTACCGATAATGCTAAGGACATTCTCTGATGATAGCTTCAAAACCACCTCCTCAGGAAATGCCCCATATCCAAGAAAGTCCCCTGCATTTAAAAAACATTCTACGCCACGACTTTTCGCATCCTCCATTACTGCATTTAAGGCATGGAGGTTGGCGTGTACATCTGAAATTATCGCGATTTCAGGATGATCTTTGGCAGATATGATCAAAGGATTGATCACCTTATACATGTTCCCACTCGTAATTCATGATTCTCCTCCCTTTCACTTTTATTCCCTGCTGATAATCTCTTTCAGCTCATTCCAGAGTTCCACAAAAGATGCTGCAGCTTTTGAGCGGGCTTGCGTGCATGCAACCGGCTGGCGGTGAATTCCCATCTTCTCGATGTCAGCGGCATATGGAACCTGGCTTTTCAGGAAATGCTTGTCTACTTCCATCTCCCTGATGATCTCCTTATGTATCGTTTTCTGTTGTTCCACCATTGAGAAGAACGCGACGATCCCGGATTGGTCGAGTTTGGATTTATTGAAGAATTTCAGCAGATTATCATAAGTGAGCCTGGAAAGGGTGGTTGGGACAAACGGGAGGATGATATAGTCTGCGGCAAAAAAGACGTTCTCAGAGAGCAGGGTGATGTTTGGCGGACAGTCCAGGAATATATTATCGTATTCATCTTCGAATGGTGTTAACACCTCTTTGAGCCATTTTATAGAGCGTTTCCTGTTGCTGAGTGCGATATCGAGCAACCGGTATGAAAAATCAGCAGGGAGGATATCCAGATTTGCGTAATCACTTCCGCGAATGGTTCTATCAACCTTTTTACCGCCTTCTAACAGTTTTTCGGAATTGAACTTTTTGGGCGTTCGCACCCTGAAGTAGTATGACGCCGAACCTTGCGGGTCCAGGTCGCAGAGCAATGTCTTGTACCCGTCACTGGACGAAAGGTATGCAAGGTTAACCGCTGCGGCCGTTTTCCCGACACCACCTTTTATACTGTAGAATGCCAAATTCGTCATGATATCACTTCCTTTTTTGCGGTCGTCCTGTCACCATCTTTGAAGAGTTGTTTAAAGAGCAAACTGTTCTTCTTTTGGCCAAAATGCCTGAACTGATCTGAAAACTCAGCCCGTACATGCTGCTGTCTTGTATTCAGGTTCATGATCAGTCCACCGATGGCAGCCGCAATGAGCATATTCTGATCTGATTTGGGGTCGATCGTATCAAGGTACTCTTTTAATGTATCCTGCTGCATCGAGAGGTCGTTGAACTCTCCTAAGTTGTCCTGGAATCGCTTCAGTTGTTTTGTCAGAAGTGCAATCTCATCAGAGGGGAACAGGGATGCGAAGAACTCCATGAGATAACGCAGTTTCTTGCACTGTATCCGCAGGTTATGAAGTTTTTCGTCAGGTGAATTATTGTCTATCTTTTCCCCGTCCTTCATGATCTTTGTGTACCGCCTCCTGATGAACTCTCTTGCAAGTGTTATCACAGGTTTTTCCGCGTTTGCAGGCATCCTTTCGTAATCCTCATTATAAACGAGGAATGCTTCCCAATCGGTGACAAGCTGCCTGTAAAAACCTGAGCAGAGCACTTCAGTAAATCCTTTTAGCTCTTTTTCCCGCTGTTTTTCCAGATATATAAAAAAAGGGTTGAGTCCCGGTCTGAGATCTTCGGGTAGCATGGCGAGGTACTCCTCCTTCGTGTGCAGGTACACATCCAGGTCTCTTAGTTTGTTTGAAGACTGGCCAAGCTCCCTGAAATCCTGTTTGAACCGATCAAGTTTTTCCAGAGGGAACACGTCTTTTATCTGGCTTATGGCAGAGCGCGTCCTGCGCCCGGAGACCCGGAAATCATGGAGAAACTCGGTGTCCATATCACTGATAACCCCTTCCTCGTTCTGTGTCATGATGTTTAGCAGGTAGAGGAGGATCTTCCTTGTAGCCACACTCCCGTTCATGTCTCTTGTGAGGGCGACCTTCATTTTAGAGCTGTAATCCCCTGGTTTTCTTTGGGTCAGCTTGAGCATCATGTTAAATAAATTCTCACAGGGCTCAGCTACTTTAATCCCCTCAATAAACTGATGAAAATCACGAAACTCCTTCCAGTAGCCACGGACTGGCGCAAGCGTGATAGTACGGATGGTTTCCTGAATGGGGACGTCTGTGCTTTTATTGATCTCGTCGAGATAGACCCACAGTACCGTTTTTTCATCTTTGTTCAGGATATGGAGTTTTTCGCTCCTCTTCTCAATTTCTAAAAACGGCAGAAGTGCCCTGACATCCAAGCACGTCTTAAGCAACGCCGCTATCTCGCAATCAGGAAAGTCCCACCAGAACTGTGCTACGTCCTTATGCTCCCATGGGCACTCTGCAATCACTTTAGAGGATTCCAGGTCCTTTAAGCAAAATGTACCATCCTGCTTCAAGAGAACGAGATTCCCGTTATAGAGGAGCCAGTCAAAGGAATCAAAATAGCTCTCTTGCACAGTGGAGGGCGGGTCATGAGCAAACTGGTATGATTCTGATATTGTACGGATCAGGTCTTGGTGATCCTGGTCTTCAAGCAGCGTAAAAGTTATACTTTTCTCCATTCCCATTACTCCTTTTCAAAAATCAGGAATCATGTGTCACCATGCCAGATTCCCCGGTGTTCTATCAGCCATTTCTGCGAGTCTATACGTTCATCATCAGGGCCCGGTATTATACGTTCATAAGTACCATCAGATAAAAGTCTCCTTGCTTTTACGTTATCTTTCAGATGAATATTTAACATGTACTCGATTATTATCTCTTTGAGTTCCGGGTCCGGGACAATAAGGAGTACTTCAACCCTTTTATTGAGGTTTCTTGGCATCATGTCCGCACTACCTATCAACACCTCATCAGCTCCACCGTTCCTGAAGTAGTAGACCCTTGAATGTTCAAGAAATCGCCCGAGTATCGAGGTTACGGTTATATTTTCACTTACGCCTTTTACACCCGGTCTCAATGCGCACAGACCCCGAACGTTGAGATTGATTATCACACCAGCCATCGACGCCCTATAGAGCGCCTGAATTATACCCTTATCAACAAGACCGTTTAATTTGAGGGCTATGTATCCGTCTCCTGTCTGTTCATGAGCATGTATCTCCCGGTTGATACGATCAATAATCTCTCTTCGAAGCGTCGCCGGAGCAACCACGAGATGTTTATAATCATCCTTCTTCGAATATCCTGTGAGCAGGTTAAAGACCTCTGCAAGTTCTGCTCCGATTTCGGGACTTGCGGTAAGGTAAACGATATCCGCATAAGTTGTTGACGTGACAGCATTGAAGTTACCAGCACTTACAAGCGAATAATGCACGATTTTCCCACTATGCTTTCGAACGATAAGAAGTATCTTTGCATGTACCTTGAGATCCTCAAGCCCATAAATCACATGCACACCAGCATCCTCAAGAACCTTCGCCCAACCAATATTTTTCTCCTCATCGAATTTTGCCTTCAACTCCACGAGTACTGTTACGGCTTTACCCTTCTTTCTTGCATGTAAGAGGGCAGCTATGACCGGTGATTTTTTACCAACCCTGTACATCGTGGTCTTGATTGCTAAAACATCCGGATCTTCTGCTGCCTGCTTAAGTGGGTTCACTATCGTATTGAAGCTATCATAAGGGTGATAAAAGACCCAGTCCCGCTTTTCTATCACAGAAAAGATATCCCTCCCCTCATAAAAAGCAGGTGGGGTGTATGGCATGAAAGGTACATCCTTAAGATCAGGTCTATCTATGTCAAGAAACTGCCAGAAATCAACACTAGATAGTGGCAGATTAACCTTATACACAAGATCGTCAGTAAGCATGAAATTGCGAATAAAGAGTTTCTTTAATTTATCAGGCATCGATCCATCGATCTCCAGTCTCACAGGAAAACCTGTCCTTCTTGACTCTATGCCCAACTCCATTGCAGTTAGAAGATCTGATGCAAAATCATCTGTTATCTTTATCTCTGCATTCCTGGTCATCCTGAACGGGCAGGTGGCAACAACTTTTAAGCCTGGAAATAATTTAGTAATCTCTGACGCAATGATATCTTCAATAAAAACAAGATTTATCTCTTTTTCTAATTTAATTTCATTTTTGGGTTTTTTTCTTCTGCCTGGTATCTCAACCAGTCTTGGAAAGAGATCAGTTGGTATCTTAATCCGGGCATACTTCTCACCGTTCTTAAGATCACTGACGATTACGGCAAGGTTTAAGCTGATGTTTGAGATGAAAGGGAAGGGATGTGCAAAATCCATAGCAAGAGGCGTAAGGGTCGGAAAGATAGTATTATCGAAATAATCCCTGACATAATTGCGTTGATCCTTATCAAGATCTTCAACCTTTTTAATTACGATACCAGCATTTAATAAATCCGGGAGTATCTCTTCATTCCAGCATTTTGAGTATCTCTTCAGAAGCTTTTTAACCTCTATTCTTATGGCAGCAAGCTGTTCGTATGGTGTCATGCCATCAGGTGGTGCTTTAAGAGCACCTTTTAACGCCTGTCGCCTCAAACCCGAAACCCGCACCATAAAAAATTCATCGAGACCACTACCACAAATCGCAAGGAACTTAATCCGCTCCAAAAGCGGGTGTGCCCTGTCATTTACTTCCTCAAGTATCCGCTCATTCAGTTTTATCCAGCTCAATTCCCTGTTAATGAAGAGTGATGGATCATCAAGCAGTCTTAATTCTTCTTCCGTGGCAACGACCTGTTCAATTCCATCATCACTTTTACTCATAAGATATCATATTCTCCTGAAATATTGTTTGATTCCTCTTTCACATCAAGGAGCATCTCCAGATATGACCTCTGGCTTATTTCATCTGTTGAGAGTCCGAGTTTTTTAATAAGCTTGAATATCTCATCCTTCTGCTCCTTAAACTCCTCAGCATTGTTTGCTTTACCTTCAACTTCTATGAATTTCCCCAGTCCATCCACGTTATCCAGTGTGATTACCAAATCTTTAAGATTATATGTTTTCCTGAGTTTCTTCACTTGACACAGCTCATAAAAACCAAGTTCATCGAGTATTTTTATCATTTCACTGGCAGATTCTATCCGTATCTCAATTTCTTCCCTGCTCGTTGTCTTATCATCTTTTTTAGGTCCCTTGTACGTTAACCTGTACTTCCCATTAGCATCCCTGACCCGAAGAGCAGCCCCGCCACTTAAAATCTGCGAATTCGGATAACCAAAATAAAGATCTATCTCGGTTTTTTCTCCTTTATATTCCCCTTTAAGTTCTTTTATCCGCTCCTCTTTGTGATCTATACTGTCTATCTTCAGCTTTGCCTCCACCTCTATCATAGACAAATCAACTACTCATATTACTATCAATTTTTTGGTTTCGTTTTTTAGGTCTTTGACATACGGGAGGAAGTATATCAGTTACTTTTTGTGTTTTTGTTTAGGAGACTTTTTATTTCCTTCTGGTCTTTTGAATTATAACCCAAGTTTCCCACCCAAAAATTAAAATCCCTATCGTATGGCTACATGCCTCCAAAATTTCTGCTATTTGTTGGTCGTAATTCTCAACACTTCAATGATTAGTTTATACAATTGTGTTTCTTTTTTTTATGAATCTAGTGTCAAGTCAATCATCAAGTGTCGGATAAAGTCTAGATAACTTAATCCTTGCATCCTCAGTTGTAAATTGCCAATTAACTTTCGCATTTTTATTATTTCTGTATTTTTGCCATGCCAGTACCTCTTTCCCGACAACCTTAATGTCATCGATTCTTCTGTTTAAACACTGCCCATTGAGCACGTTCAACTCAATCTCAGCCATATTCAACCAACTTCCATGCTTTGGAGTGTATACAAACTCGAATCAGTCCAATATTGCCTTTGCCTTATCCGACTGAAACGTCTCATAGAGCGATCCTGGAACGTGTGTGTTCAGATTGTCCATCACCAACGTTATTTTTTCTGCTGTTTCGTATTGATCCTCAATCTTCTCTAGAAAACTTACATGAAATTCTTCGAATAACATGCACAAAAAGATGAAAGAACCCAAGGGTACTTTCATGCTAAATAATAAAAAGTCTCTCATTGCAAACCGACATCCACCAAAACAAGGATTGAAACATAAACCATATATCGTTTAACCTCACTAAAATGTCACGAATGAGTGAGATCAGGGAGATTCCCGGTATAGGTGAAAAGACAGCCATGCGCCTTATTAAGCATTTCGGGTCAGAGGATGCTGTACTGGATGCATTTCAGCGGCATGACGTGGCTGCTATTGCAGGTGCTCCCGGTGTTGGACAGAAGAATGCTGTGACTCTTATACAGGGATTTATTTTCAGGGACGAGAACTTCTCACCAGATGATTTCCTAAAAACGAAAGAGGCATGGCGTGTCTACACGGGACTGCTTGATATCATACGCTCATACGCCAGCACCCCATATGCAAAGGATAAGCTGAATATTTATTTTCCCCTGCCTTCCTCGAAAAAAGAAAAGATCATGTCAGTAATGAGCGGTGTTTCTAAAGCATGCCTGATGGTCAACGGGATCGCTGCAGTCGAAAACGGTATCGTAGACCTGAAAAAAGCACTAAAAGGTGTAAGGCCCATAAAAGGAACACCCTTAAAAAAAGTACGGGACAGGGTGCTGGTAGCAGCAGACCACGATGAATATGAGAAAGCTTTGGCGGGTTTTAGACACGCAATAGACGTGATACTGGCAGGCTCACCCAGGGAACTTGCAGATGCAACAGCAGCGTACCACCACGTTACGGCCTCAATGAAACTCGAAGGTGTGGACCTGCCTTATAGTGCAAATATCACATATGCAGACCTGGAGGCACTGGAAGCGTGGGAGGTTGTCCCTGAACTGGAGATCACTTTATTTTCAGGCAACCTCACATCTATTACATCGGCTGCATATGCCTATGACCTGGTCATCGATACTAAAAGCCGTTTCTTTTCCAGTATCAAACGATCCGATGTCAGCCGTCTTGAGACTATACTGGATGGATTGGCAGATGATGGTGGGGTCAGGACAGGTTTTGACCCTGATGTAGACAGAATACAATCGGCTCTGGAACAACTGGATGGCACAATAAAGTCTGCCGAAAAAAATGCTGATACACGTTTCAAGGAATACCTTAACAGCAGTACCGTTACCCTGACAGGTAAGGACTTGCTGGATGCAATAGGTGGTGAGGTCAGGGACCTGCTGGACAGGGAGATGGCCGAACATTATAGGCAGATCATAAAAGAATCGGTCTTAGTTATTATTGAGGACCTGGATTTGAATCCTAAAGAAGGACTGTATCTGGATGGTCTTTTTTCCGATGACATCGTTACCACTATCCAGGCTGACATGGAGATAGTTGAACAGCTCAGGCAGTACCTCCATGCGGAACTGGCAAACCGTAACATGAAGATACTAAAGGAAACTGCCCGCAGCCTGTCAGAGCTTAAGGATACTGCCCGCCAGCTTGTATCTGAAGCCATGGAACTGGATATGTGGTTCGCTATCGGGCTCTTTGCAATGGACAGGGGGCTTGTTACCCCGCAGATAGTCGATGAGGCGGGAATTGATATCAAGAGCGGCATAAACCTGTTTCTTTCAGGCAATGTAGAGCCTGTCAATTATTCACTTGGAGACACAAAACGAAATTACGACAGAGATGGTTATTCACCTGAACAGGTGGCCGTACTTAGCGGGGTTAACTCGGGCGGCAAGACATCCACACTGGACCTTATCACCCAGACCATGATACTGTCCCATATGGGATTTCCTGTGCCTGCCGAAGCTGCAGTTGTTGGGTTAGTGGATGAGATGTATTATTTCGGTAAATCCGGTGGTACAATGGATGCCGGTGCTTTTGAGTCCACTATAAGGGAATTCTCTGTTGTATCGGGAACGGGTAAGATGGCAGTACTTGTGGATGAACTGGAATCCATCACCGAGCCGGGGGCATCAGCCAGGATAATCGGCGGCATACTTGAATCCCTTGCCCGTAATCCAAGGGCAATCGGTGTGTTCGTGAGTCACCTTGCAGAGAATATAATGGAACATACATCGGCACCTGTGCGGGTTGACGGCATCGAAGCACGGGGACTGGATAAGAACCTTAACCTGATCGTGGACCGGAACCCGAGGTATAATTATGTGGCTAAGAGCACACCTGAACTTATCGTAGAGAGATTAGTGAGGCAGGCAGATGGCGTTAAGGGGGATTTTTACCAACATCTTCTTGATAAATTCCAGTGAGGAAACAGTTCTGCATTTACCCCCCTGTTTCCACTGTATTTATCATGTATTTGAATTATTTACAAATATAGTAAGATTTCATGGTTGTCATACAAATAATTGCACCGGATAGTTCAAATGGTTTTTTGTGAAGTTATACCTAAAAGATATTTCCAAAGTGGCACAAACTGTATATTGAAACCTTTATAGACTTCCAATGCTTCACAATCTTCCGTTATTACAAAACCTGTATCAACGCCAAATTGATCCATGAATCTCAGAAGACCTTTCAGGTCACGCATCCTGATTTTTGAAGAATACTTGGACTCTATCGGCAATATCTGGGAACCATCCTGCAAAACAAAATCAACCTCTTTGTTTGCCTCACGCCAGAAAAGATTTGCTTTTGAAGCAAAATGAACAAGATTCTCTGCGACCTTTCCAATTGAAGCATCTGCAAGCGCAAGAGCGATACATGGATGTATAAGATAATATTTCTTAAATTTTCTTGTTCGTTAATACAAATTAACGAATAATATCATTATTCGTTAAATAAACTTAACGAATAACTGAAATATTACACTTTAGAATATCTAACAATCCCCAGGCATCAAACAGAACAAAGGCTTTTCCATCTGATCTGGTCTAACATATCCTTGACAGTCCTGCAGCCTTTGTTCACGTATAGGAAATTATACACTTTCCTATGGAGGCTGAAGACTTTTTATTATTTTCTGGTGGCAACCACATTTAAAATTCCTTTCTCGGATGACTGTTATATTAATGTACTATAATATTTAATAAAGTTTATATTTTGTGTAATTAATTATAATTTATGTCCAACGGATATATACATATTAATAAATCATTGACAAAAGACATAGAATACGGCCTTGGGACAAAACTGTCTAATATTTATCGATATTTTTATCAATAAGATGGAATATGTTATTATAATTTGGTTTAAATACTATTGTAATTCTATCCCATGTAACGTATTTGTAAGGCCAGCTTTTTTTCCTTATCATAATAATATTGTTGTTCATTAATATTATATACTTTGTGAAAAATTGTATATGCTGGAGACGTTTATTGTATTTTGATATATTAAATTAACATCTGAAAATGAAAGGGATATTGAATGATATTAAAATCTTATAATGATGGTTAGTGTCAAGTCAAGCGTAAAATGTCGTATTGATTCTTTTTAAATACGTCAGCGTCATATAAAATAGGGCAGATTGCAGCTATACGTTTCATAGTTGACTTGACATTAGAGTCATTCATTGATTGAAGTGTTAAATGAATTTTGTCCCAAAACCAACAATTTCGAAAATATTATATACTATAATAAAAATATGAGCATATATATTGGATATTTTGGTAAGATTACGTTCCATCTAGCAAAGAAAGTGAGTGAATTATGATTCTTAAAGAAATTAAAATTAACCATACCGCCGTAAGTAACAGCATGAATACACACAGGATATTGATTCTAATGCTCATGACCGCCTCCGTATGTTTGCTAAGTGCAGCAGTGGGCGCGGCGGAAGATGTGGATGTTACATTAGATCCCACTTTAAATAAAATCTCTGGAGAAACAGAAAACAAAGAAGTACTTAATTTGGAAAATGGATATACAATTAAAATAACAGACATTGACAAAGATTATCCATATAAAATCAGGTTAATTCTTGAAAAAGATAGTGTTGAACTTGACAATAAAATTATAGGGACTGAAAACGAATATTCCTGGAATAATAATGGGGATTATATTACTTTAAATGTGGAAATATTTGTTGGTACAAGCATGTATGTAGTTTTTTTCAATAATGTTTATCAAATCTCTGATGAAAATACTATCATAGACAATGAAACTTTTACCATAATTTACAGCAGCGGAAGTAGTGGGAGTTTGAATTTGAATGCCGCTGATTATAACAATATAGAAGGATTTCCGGCATTAAATGAAAATGTGTTACAGAGCTCAAGCTTTCCACCAGCATCGGGTTATTCCCTGGAATTCCTGAAAGAAAACTACAGCCTTACATTATTGGAACTGGATGTTGATGGAAATAAAGCATGGATATCATTATCCAATAATAGTGGAGAAGTTTATAATGAGGTCGTATCAGTCGGTGAATCATTTAACTACAATTCATTATTAAGCTTTAAACTTGATAAAGTATTTGTAGGCACATCGAGGAATTATATTGAAATTACTAATATTTATCAATATTCTGAAATTAATTCAAGTGTTATAGTCCAGAATGAATCTGCATTACTTCTTGGAGGATTAAATGGTAAGTTCATACTTACGGGAGGAGGACTCGAATGGCAACTTGAAGAAAATTACAAATTACATGCTATTGACATTGATATAGCTGGCCATTCCCGGGAGGCATTGTTGCTTATTACAAAAGATGGTACTCACGTTGATTATACAATAATTAATGTCAGTGATAGCTTTACTTATTATAAAAATGAAACCCTTATACTAACTGCTGACCTCGAAACGATCTTCAGTGGCGAAGGAGTATCTGTGGTCCGGCTGAATCATGTATATCAATATTCAGAGGACACTGGAGAAACATTGTTAAGTGATGCAATGCACCTTTATTCAGTAGGAGATACAAGGGAGGTTGAATGGCAACTTAACCAGAATTATTCCTTGTCTGCTATGGATATTGATTCTAAGGATACACCTCGTAAAGTCTGGCTCAGGTTAAATAAAGATGGAAACACCCTGGAAGATAAATTTGTATACTCAGGGGACAGTGCAATCTTTTATGATAGTGGTACGAAGATACTTGATTTAAATGTGGGAGCCATTTTTGATGGTAAGGAAGCAGACCTCGTTTTCATATCAGATGTCTACCAATATTCTGAAACTAAAAAGAAGGATATATTAATTGAAAATGAACCACATATTTTTATTTTTGGATCTGCAACAGGCAATGACTGGCAATTATATGAAAACTACACTCTTTCCTTCATGGATATTGACATCAAAGAAGATCCAAACCAGGTATGGTTGAGGATGAAAAAGAATGGGGTGCCAGTTGATGACAATGTTGTGGCTCAAAGTGGGGAATATAGATATTATAACAACAGCGTGTTGCTTTTTGAAGGGTACATAAAGTCAGCTTTTGGCGGCAGATACCTTGACATGTTGACACTTACTAATGCCAGTCAATATTCAGAAGTCGCCAGTACACCGTTAATTACAGATGCAACATATTCTTTTTATCCAGGAAATGTTGAAATTGTTATGGATTCAAATGAAAAACTGTCACTGGATGAAAATTATACAATCGTTCCGGTTGACGTCCAAGTATCATGGTATCCAGACTCAAGGTATTATAATACAGATGAATCACTTTGGCTGCGTTTATACAAAGATGACATAATGGTAGATGAGGTAATCCTTTTAGAAGGACAGGATTATTCACACTACAGTGGCAGTATAAAAATCATTTCCACAAAGTTAGATGTGATTTTCATGGGTATGACTACTGAAATTATTAAGTTCGAAGATTTTTATCAGTATTCTGAAGTAGATGGCTCATTGTTAAAGTATTATGATCGTTTGTTTTTACGATTAGGACGTTATTCTCCACCCAGTGCGCCAGCAATAACCAGCTTTGAACCAACGACACTCATCAGTGATTATTTAGGCGCAACAAGGAAATTTACTATATTCATGGATCAGAGTGTAAATGTCAACTGGTATATAAATGGAACAGAAATACAGTTTAATGAAAGTGTATCGAATGCAGAATATACCAATACAAGTGCGTCTGCCGGTACATGGATCATTAGTGCAATAGCTAACAATGCGAACGGTATTGCTACGCAAAACTGGACATGGACAGTGATGGCTGAAAATGAGAGTAGTAGTGAGTTTATCTCAATCGGATCAGCAAGCGCACCGACGAATTCAACAATAACGGTCCCGATCAGTGTTGCAAACGTCACTGACATTTCAGGAATATATCTTGAACTGCTCTACAATTCAAGTGTCGCAATCTTAAGCAGCGCCAGTACTAACGAGAGCTTTTCTGGTTCTGGCATCAACCTTAACGTTGACAATGTCGATGGTATCACAAGTATCGTGTTGACCAATTCAAATCTTATATCCACATCAGCAGAAACTCCTGTGATCGATATTACTTTTATTATCATTGGAGGATTTGGTAGTTCTACGTCCCTGGATCTACAGAACGTAGAATTCAGCGATGCTGAGTTTAATCCGTACACACCTGCAGTTGTGGTGGATGGTCAGATCACTGTTGGGATAAAGGGCGACTTCAACGGTAACGGCATGGTCGATATCGGCGATGTTGCAATGGTGGCATTCATGGTAGCCGGGAATGTGCCGGAAGACCTGAATGCTGATTTTAATGGAAACGGGCGCGTGGATATTGGAGATGCAGCTAAGATTGCGGCCTATCTGGAAGGGATTGTGAGTGAATTATGAACTGAAGTATTTCAAAAAAAGTCAGACATTCCAACGATACACCGAAACACAGCAGAGCTGCAGAGCATGACGGCGTGCCTTGAAGCATAAAAGAGAAAGATAAATAAACAGGACATTGGAGGTAAAAAAACCAAGTCCTACTGCGGATTAAAATTCTCCATCTGGGTCTGCTCCCGGATGAAGAGAATGGGAAGTGTGGCATCGTGGGGTGCAGTGTGGAGTTCCCTAGTATATGCAGCCACATCCCAAAGCGCAATCAAACGCAAGGTGACCTTAGGATTGACGACATTTCCGTTATAACCCATCTTCGTCAGATTAATGGTTTAATTAACCGTTTCAATTGCCTAAAAAACTACTCGTGTGTCTTAATTCTAGCGTTTTTTCCAAATGTAGAGAGTGAAAATTTATTTTTTTTTAGGAACAGACCCTCTGCACAAAATATTTATATCCTGACATTATGGGTTTCATAGGCTACACCCATTCATAATCAGCCGACCGTACTTGATTACACTTGGATTTCTGTAGCATATATAGGCTACAAATTTCTCATTCAACTATACTGCATGCGTTTTTATATTATTTAAATTTTTGTAGCCCTCAAAACTCTGAATCTCAGATTATATATACTCCTTTATATTAATGTGTGCTTCCCAGCATTAGAAAAAAAACCAATAACAAGTGATTGAATTGATCAAAATGTAGAACAGACTCCAAAAATGTAGTGTTTTGCTGCTATCGATTTTTTTTTAAACTGGCGAAGATGGGTCACAATAAAAAGGTATATAGATGGAAGCTCCAACCATTGGTACGGACCGCAAAATCAAGGCTTTATTAAGGGCGGGATATTATTCAAGTGGATTAGAAGTAATAAAAGATGCCATGAGAAGCCTGTTCAGGGAGAATACGGAACTCAAGATTAATGCGGCCATAAAACTCTATAAGGAAGGAGAAGTATCACTGGGCAAAGCGGCTGAGATAGCGGGAGTAACTACAATCGAATTTAAGGAGATTTTAGGTAAACGGGGGATTATCAGGGAGATAGAGGCGAGACCGGCTGAAGAAATGGACCGGAAGCTTAAAAATTTCCTCCAAACATGATCTTCGACACAGATATTTTAAGCATCCCACTTATGTAAAAAGAAGACCAAATATCCATGCACTGCACCGAAGTATCGCGAAACTCATCAGTAAGTACTGAGCGTGGAAGGCTATCTTATTATAAAAATCGGTACTGATATATAGTCTCATTTCCATATAAAATCGGTGAAAAAATGAAGGCCTGTATTATGTGTGGTGGTGAGGGCACACGTCTTCGCCCGCTGACTTTTGACCGTCCTAAACCTACAATACCCATACTGAATAAACCCTCAGTAGTACACCTTGTGGAACATCTGGTTACAGAAGGGTTCAATGAGATAGTCTTAACCATAGGTTATCTGGGTAATGAGATAGAAGATGCACTGGGAGATGGGCAGTTATTCGGAGTCCATATCGAATACGTACGGGACCCCATCAAACTCGGAACTGCAGGCAGTATCAAGAATGCAGAGTCCCTGTTAAAGGACGAACCCTTCATTGTGATCGGCGGGGATCATGTAATGGACCTGGACCTTCGCGAGTTCTACCGCTTCCATGAAAAAACTACTGCAAAGGTAACAATCGCACTCCTGCCTATTGAAGACCCGAAGGATTATGGTATTGCAGATATGGACGTGTATAATGAGATACACAGGTTTGCAGAAAAGCCAGGTCCCGGAGAGATATTCAGTAATCTTGCAAGTACAGGAATATATGTCTGCGACCCAGCCGTACTTGAAATGATACCACAAAATACGTTTTTCGATTTTGCCAGGAACCTGTTCCCTAAAATGATGGAACAAGGTGAACGAATAAATGGATACCTGGTCAGGGGCCACTGGACCGATATCGGCAATGCAGGAGCATACAGGCAGGCCTGTAGGTGGAAACTTGAGAAACTACCCGGTACAATAATCAAAGGCCATTTCAACATTAAGGACGCAAGCGTGGCTGGACCGATCAATGTGGATAACGGGGTATCGGTGGGTTCCGATTCTGCCCTTGTGGGTCCGATCATGATCGGTGAGAATACTACGATCGGTAACCAGGTACTTATCGGACCCTATACATCAATAGGCTCGAACTGTGTGATCAAGGACGGTGCCAGATTATTGTCTGCCATTGTGTTCGATGACGTGGAAATAGGCAGGAATACCTGTATCTCAGGGGCCATCATTGACAATAACACAAAGATAGGGAACAATTGCATCCTGGAGACTAGAACTGTGATCGGACCAAGGGATGTAATCAGGGATAATGTCACAGTTCATTCTAATGTTGTCCTGTGGCCGGAACTTGTCATACCTGAAGGGACCAGTATTACCGAAGACCAGCTCAACCTGGAGTATAACGAATAACGACCCAAATCAATAATTCATGAAAGGTCCTTGAACCTGTACCTGAACATGGCCTTTAGTACGATAATGCCATCTTGTATTGGCCTGAACTTGGAATTGCCGGTACGGGCTGTATAGGTTATGGGTATCTTCTTTATCTTAAGTCCCAGCCGCACAGCCTTGCCTGTTATCTCAGTCTCTATCCCGAAATCATCAGATTCAAGTGACATTCTCTGTATGGCTTGCCTCCTGAGTCCCCTGAGTCCTGAAAGGTTATCCACCCTTGATGAATAAAGCAGCCTGAACAATCCCCTTGAAAGGGCATCACCTACCAGGAATAACCTGGGGAGGGCATCACCGTCAAACCTGACCCTTTCACCTACAACCAGATCATATTCGGCAAGTGCCTCAATAAAATCAGGGATCAGTTCCAGTGGATACGTGCCGTCTACATCCAAAAACACTACATCATCCTGCACATGGTCAAACGCACACCTCAAGGCTTCGCCTTTGCCAAGAGCATGGTCAAATATGACCTCTACGCCGTACTTCTTTGCAATCTCAATGGTCCTGTCCGTGGAATTGCCATCAACTACGACTATCCTGGGATTGTGGCATATCTCGTTTATCCTCGTAATGGTGGGACCGATACAGGACTCTTCATTTTTTGTTGGCAGGATTATTGAGACCAATATATCACTTCATCAGGTTTTGTCATTTAATCAGGGTGTGTTATTTCATTAGGGTATGTTCTTTCATCAGGATGCATCACTCATCAGGATGTGTCAACTTCTTCGTTGTTCAACAGTTTATGGAAGCTATCAAGGTATATATAACATAATAATTATCTCTCAATGGCAATATGGAACGACTGAAAAAACTGTTTATCATCTCATTAATAATAAGTATCATCGTTCTGGTACTTGTCACAGTTTTTACCATAGGCCCGGACACCCTGCCCACCCTGCAGAGAATGGAACCAGTATATCTTCTTGCTGCTGCTGCCCTGCATGTAGTTTCTTACTTCAT
The DNA here is from genome assembly GCA_014237145.1 of ANME-2 cluster archaeon. Taxonomy (NCBI): domain Archaea; kingdom Methanobacteriati; phylum Methanobacteriota; class Methanomicrobia; order Methanosarcinales; species ANME-2 cluster archaeon. The sequence goes on along the minus strand of JAAXOC010000065.1, from coordinate 71,167 downwards.
ATGGGGGTTGCGTATGAAAGTGATGACTGAGGCCCTGGGACACAGGATAGGGGTAAAAGATGCTACTGAGATTGTAATAGCAAACCTGTTCGCTGCTTCAGTGACGCCATCAATGGCAGGCGGTGAACCTGTCAGGATACATATGCTGAACCGCAATGCAAATGTACCGGTGGGCGATGCCTCGGCTGTGGTTATAGGTGAGCGTATACTGGATGCCTTGCTGCTTTTAATTGCCACTCCGTTTGCGCTGTGGGTGTTAAGTGGTTCACTGATAAGCCGGGAGATGGACCTGGCAATAATTGGTGCAGAGTTATTTGTCCTGCTAATGGTGTTTGTGGCTATTGGCGGCCTGTTGAACCCGACATTCATAGACTGGCTTTCATCACTTATCTCTCGTGGTCTTCACAGAGTTGGAAGATTTGACAGGACAGAACACCTGATACAGTTCATTGATAAAGAATTATTGAATTTCCATAACAGCCTGTGGGCCTTTATGAGAACAGGTAAGCAGGGTTTGTTTTTTGGGTGTATATGTACCATGATATACTGGATCGTGGAATTCATGGTATTGCCGCTGATCCTGCTGGGATTGAACCAGCCGCCATCTATTACGGTGGCTATGGCAGTACAGGTGTTCCTGACATTTATCATGATAGTGCCGGTTACACCAGGAGCCAGCGGGATTGCAGAACTGGGCGGGGCCGCACTTTTCGGAATATTGGTCCCAGTTTCCATATTGGGGATAGTGGTGGCAGCATGGCGGTTAATTACATACTACCTGAATCTTGTTATCGGCGGTGCGGTAAGTGTAAAAATATTAAAAGATGTGGATATTCTCAGTGAATGGAACAGTAAGTAAAATTATATAGTATGAATATAGTGTTACTATATCCACACAATGATATATATTAGTGATACCCTCTCTAAAATATGTAATACTTTCAAATTATCAAAGGGAGTATATCATCAAAAGGGTTGGGGCGGGGGTTTTCTTTAAACTCTTTATTTTATTTTCTCAATATTTTCTTGTCTTAATTTTCTCTGTTCCGGCCGATAATATAAATTTACAGATATTTGTATAAACTATTAATACTTTTATAATGCCTATATGGAAAAAGTTTGTGTACTGATACCGGTTGCGCCTTTTGAACCCATTTCAATAATTCAAAAATCAGTCGATTCACTGAAACAACTGGATACATCAGGTCTGAGCGTTAATGTTACTTACATAATAGATTGTCCAAAAGGACCGGACCATCGGACCCGGTATTTGAAATCTGAAAATATTGGTTACCTGGCCCGGTTTGATACACGGGGGCGCAGGGGCGGGGCCATCAATGACGGCCTGGATGCCATCAGGGGACCGGATGGGATACTGGATGCCGATCACATTGCACTTTTTGATGTGGATAGTCGCCCCGAACCAGATTTTATATTGAAGTGTATCGATGCCCTTAAAATGGATGCAAATGCCGCGATAGCAAGCGGCACACGGTACATCACTAACCAGGATTTAGGGTGGGTGGCCATGATAATCGCTGCCGAATATTCATTTTTCGCAGATGTGTACCGGCTGTATGAACGCTTTGACGGGTTCAAACAATTCAATGGGCTTATCGGCGTGATAGATGCAAGGGCACTTGATGGTACGAGTCTCAACGAAGATGTATACTGTGAAGACCTGGAATTCACGCAGAGGGTGTATATCAGCGGCAAAAAACCTGTACTTGCAGAAACAAAAGTGGGTGAGCAGGGGCCCACCAGCCTGAAAGAACTCTATAACCAGCGGATACGATGGATGTCAGGTGCACTGGAAGGAGTAGAGGAAAATATGGTGCGTTTTTACTCTGCGCCCATCCCTGTGAACCAGAAGCTGGCATGGTTTACGTCCATGACGCTACCTTTTGCGGCATTTTTGCTGACCCCCATTGTCCCGATCTATGGATTAAGGCTTTGGTCAAAGGGGCAGAGTCGTGTATTGTTCAAGACTGTGGGGCTGGTGTTCCATGTATGGCTGATCAGCTTTTGCGGTGTGCAGGCAATATTGAACCGCGCAAGGAAGAAAAAGACTAAATGGACTGATACTTCCCGTTCTGATATTTGATGTTACAAAGTACAATTCCGTGAATACTACCTAATGTGTATACACAAAATGTCAGAATTCATCCTAACAATAGACTAATATAAAATAATGTAACATATATAAATTGAGAGAGAGAACATATATTGCTACTTGCCGGGGGTTTTAGATGAATAAGACCATACAAGATTTACCACTTCTTTTCCTGGAAAAGGAATTACGACTAATTAGTCAGGATGCTCTGTTAATCTTTGATAAAAAAGGTATTATTGTTGATGTGAACAACACAACAGTTCGGATTTTCGGGAAAAAACGGGATGAACTGATAGGAACACCTTTTATTGATGTCTTTAGTGATCCGGTTAAAGCAAACAATGCAGTAGAGCAAGTATTTGATACTGGAGAGGTTAGGGATCATGAACTGGTCGTAGAAACAGGGGATGAATCCAATACCATTGTTGCATTCAACATATCGCCTTACAAAGACCAGACCGGAAAGGTAACAGGGGCATTTGCCGCTGGCTATGACATCACCCGACACAAGCGTGAAGTGCTGGAACTGCATTATCTACAGCACTACAACCGGGGATTAATTGAGACGAGCCTGGATCCTTTGGTGACATTTGACCCGGTAGGGATCATACTGGATGTAAACGAGGCAACGATACATGCTACAGGCAGAGGAAAAGAAGAGTTGATAGGAACCCCGTTTGCTGATTATTTTACAGATCCTGATAAAGCATACAAAGGTGCCATGTTGACCTTTGAAACCGGGGAGGTCAGGAATTACGAGCTGGTCATGAAAGCCAGGGACGGAACCGAGACTATTGTGGCCTACAATGCTTCGGTCTACAAGGACCAGACAGGAAAGGTAGTGGGCGCATTTGCAGCGGCACGTGACATTACCGAGCGAAAGGGAGCAGAGCATGAAATACAGGATCTTCAGCACTACAATCGAGAATTAATTGAGGTAAGCCTTGATCCTCTTGTAACCTTCGACCAGGAAGGGGTCATTATGGATGTTAACGGGGCTACAATTCGAGCTACAGGCAGAACTCGGGAAGAGTTGATAGGAACCCCGTTTGCTGATTATTTCACAGATCCTGATAAAGCATACAAAGGTGCCATGTTGACCTTTGAAACCGGGGAGGTCAGGGATTACGAGCTGGTCATGAAAGCCAGGGACGGAACCGAAACTATTGTATCGTATAATGCTTCGGTCTACAAGGACCAGACAGGAAAGGTAGTGGGCGCATTTGCAGCGGCACGTGACATTACCGGGCGAAAGGGAGCAGAGCAGGAGATACAATATCTTCAGCGCTACACTCGTGGATTGATCGAGACCAGCCTGGACCCGCTGGTAACCTTTGACCCGGAAGGGACCATACTGGATGTGAACGCGGCAACAATACATGCTACAGGCAGGGGTAAAGAAGAGTTGATAGGAACCCCGTTCGCTGATTATTTCACAGATCCTGATAATGCATACAAAGGTGCCATGCTGACCTTTGAGATCGGGGAGGTAAGGGATTACGAACTGGTCATGAAAGCAAAGGATGGGACAGAGACTATTGTATCGTATAATGCTTCGGTCTACAAAGACCTTACAGGAAAGGTTGTGGGTGCATTTGCGGCTGCCCGTGACATCACCGAACGAAAAAAAGCTGAAATTGCACTGTCTGAAAGCAAAGCAGAACTCGACTTGATCTTCAAGATCGCTGCTGATGGAATGTGTGTAATAGATGCTGATCATAACATTGTCAAGGTGAATAAAACCTTTATCCGAATGGTAGACATGGATGAAGATGAAATCATAGGCAAAAAATGCTACGATATCTTTAGCGGGGAACTCTGTCATTCAGAAGATTGTCCACTTGAGCAGCTAAAAAAAGGAGAAGAGTTTGCTGAACATGAATCTGTTAAGAAGCGACCGGATGGTAAAGAGATACCGGTTATTGTGAATGCTGCAAGATTAGAGCAAAACGGCAAATTTGTTGGGATTGTAGAGGATTTTAAAGATATTACAGAGCGTAAGCAGTCAGAAGAAGAAATTCGTGATCTTCAGCGCTACAATCGTGGATTGATCGAAGTAAGCCTTGATCCTCTGGTCACCTTTGATCATGAAGGGATCATCATGGATGTGAACGAGGCAACGATACGGGCTACAGGCAGAGAAAGGGACGAGTTGATAAAAACCCCATTTGCTGATTATTTCACAGATCCTGATAAAGCATACAAAGGTGCCATGCTGACCTTTGAAGCCGGAGAGGTTCGGGATTACGAACTGGTCATGAAAGCAAAGGATGGAAACGAGACTGTCGTTTCATACAACGCTTCGGTCTACAAGGATCAGACCGGAAAGGTCGTGGGCGCATTTGCAGCAGCACGTGACATCACCGAGCGAAAAAAAGCTGAAATTGCACTGTCTGAAAGCAAAGCAGAGGTCGACCTGATCTTCCAGATTGCTGCTAATGGAATGTGTGTAATAGATGCTGATCATAACATTGTCAAGGTGAATAAAACCTTTATCCGGATGGTGGACATGGATGAGGATGAAATCATAGGTAAGAAATGCTACGATATCTTTAGCGGAGAACTCTGCCATTCAAAAGATTGTCCACTCGAGAAGTTAAGAAAGGGAGAACGATTTGTTGAACACGAATCTGTTAAGAAGCGATCAGACGGTAAAAAGATACCGGTTCTTGTGAATGCTGCAAGATTAGAGAAGAACGGCAAATTTATTGGGATCGTAGAGGATTTTAAAGATATAACAGAGCGTAAGCAGGCTGAAATTGCACTGTCTGAAAGTAAAGAAGAGATCGACCTGATCTTCCAGATCGCTGCTAATGGAATGTGTGTAATAGATGCTGATTTTAACATTGTCAAGGTGAATAAGAGCTTTATCCGGATGGTGGACATAGATGAGGATGAAATCATAGGTAAGAAATGCTACGATATCTTCAGCGGGGGGCTCTGCCATACTAAAGACTGTCCACTTAAGAAGATACAAAAGGGAGAACGATTTGATGAACTTGAATGTGTCAAGACTCGATCAGACGGCAAAGAGATACCGGTTCTTGTGAATGCTGCAAGATTGGAGAAAAAAGGTAAATTTGTTGGGATCGTAGAGGATTTTAAAGATATCACAGAGCGCAAGCAGGCTGAAGAAGAAATTCATGAACTTCAACGTTACAATCGTGGATTGATCGAGGTAAGCCTTGATCCTCTGGTCACCTTTGATCAGGAAGGGATCATTATGGATGTGAATACTGCCACAATACGGACTACAGGCAGAAGCAGGAACGAGTTGATCGGAACACCCTTTGCTGATTATTTCACTGACCCTAAAAAGGCGCATAAGGGCGCAATGAAGGTCTTTGAAACCGGGGAGATAAGGGATTACGAACTGGTCATGAAACCAAAGGATGGGACCCAGACCACTGTAGCGGTTAATGCTTCAGTATATATGGACCAGACAGGAGAAGTTGTGGGCGCATTTGCTGCGTCACGCGACATCACCCTGCAAAAGAAGGCAGAGCACGAATTACAGGAAACCGTCAACAGGCTTGAGGTTTATACTACCCGGATAAACAGCCTGATGGTAACCATGTTAGACCAGATCACAGTGGAAAAAACAAAAGGAGTGATCCTTGACATCTCAGGATTACCGCCTGATGTCGAAGTTACAGAACCCCTGATAAAGATTGCAAATTTTGCAAGACAGCTCGGTGCCACATGTATTATTACAGGTATTAAGCATGAGGCAGTACTAAGATTAACAGATGCTGGTGCCAACCTGGCCCCCATAACTACTGAAAAGTCATTACTTGATGGTCTGCGATATACTATAGCAATGATAGATGAGGAAGAATAAGGTGAAAATATGGTCGAAACCAAGAAGGAAAAGCTGGATCAGGTGTTGGCCAAATTCATGCAGGTAGGACAGATAAAAGCAGTGGGTATCGTGAGTGTAGAAGGCCTGCTGATAACATCTATAATGCCGCCTGATATGAATGAACGTATTGTGGGTGCACTCTGCTCGACAATTATTGCAAGTGCGGAAACTGCAAGTTCCCAGATGGGAACCGGAGCGGTATCTGAGGTAAACATTAAAACCGAGCATGGAATATTGCTGCTTAAACCTGCAGGAGAAAAGGCATTGCTCTTTGCCCTGGCTGAAGTGGAGGCCCAGTTCGGGTTGATAACACTGGAGATCGAGATAAGGAGTAAACAGGTCCAGGATATACTGGAAGAGGTATAGGATAATGGACTTGAAAAAAACCTACATCCCACGGCTGGATGATATCCTTGGTGGTGGTGTGCCGAAGGGATCATCGATGTTGTTCCAGGCAATGCCTGGTATCGTATCTGATGTCTTTGGGTACCAGATCATTTCAGAACGGGTACAGTTGGACAGTGAGATCGGTTTTATTTATACTAATACCAGAACACCCGTTGAGATAGAGCGTGTATTTGATAAATATGGATGGGACCTAAAAACCCCATTGAATTCCGGGCAAATATTTTTTATTGACTCTATCTCAGGAATGATGGGTGTGCCCCCGATGGGCAAGTACATTATTGATGATCTTGAAAAAAGTAAAGAAATGATCCTACCTGCAATTGAAGATATCACCGGTGGAACAGCAGTGATTGAAAACGTGGCCACTTTAATTGATTCTATTGGTGCGGATAACACAATAAAATGTATAAAGATATTGAATGAGGCTGCTGCTAAGCATGAAGTGAATATTGTATACCTTTTCACCAGATGGGATTATGAGGATCGGTTAGTAGAACAATTAAAAAACCTGGTCGATTGTGAAATACAACTTTTTAGTATTGAAGAGAAAGTGATGTACAGACAGGTATTCATGGTGGTAAAATCCAACTGGACCAGGGCATCCAAATGTAAAACATTCTTTGAGCTTGTTGAACCCGGTGGGGTTAAGGTATTTATTCCAAAACTCCTGGTAACCGGACCATATAATGCAGGGAAGACCACTTTTGTCCATGCGATCGCAGAAAAGGCCGTTTCTGTGGAGCGGCAGGCATTTGAACTGTTTCCGACCACAGTGGGACTGGATATCGGACATATGGATTACAAAGGTTTTTCTGCTGATGTGTTTGGTACTCCCGGGCAGGAACGGTTTGACCTGCTGCTGGAACCGCTGGCAAGGGAGTCCATAGGCACGTTTATTGTAATTGATTCGACAAAACCGGATACGTTTGCACGCGCTAAGGAAATGATCAATATGTGCCGGGCAGAGGCTTTACCTAAAGTAATTGTTGCAAATAAGCATGACCTCCCGGGTGCCCTGACACCTGATGAGATAAAAAAACGGATGGCTTTATGGGAAGATGTACCTATAGTAACTGTTTCCGCACAGAAAAATGAAGGTGTGGATAAAGCACTTGATACTCTTTTCGATCTTATATACCGAGTTTAAATGATACCTAAAATCAAGACTGGGATCGCGGCTTTTGATGAAATGATAGGTGGTGGACTGCCAGATAATACCATTACACTTATCTACGGCCCTCCCAAAACAGGAACATCCGTATTTTGTTACCATTTCCTGCAACAGGCAATGTTTGATGATGAGATCTGCCTTTACTTAATGACTGACTATAACATGTTCCAGCTTGAAGAAAAAATGATGCAATTCAATTGGCTCATTCATGAATATTTTCAAAAAGAAATGTTGTATGTGCTGGACATTGCTTCCGGATCAATTGGTGCTACACAAAAGGAAACTGCTACGTTCAAGATATCTTCCCCGCAGAATCCAACTGAGATGGTCAGTAAGATAATTGACGATTTGCAGTTAATCTACCAAAAAACCCATAGGTTCAGATCTGTTCTTGATTCGACGACAACATTGTTCTCGTTCAATTCCCCGATACTTATTATACGTGTACTCAAGTCATATGTCATGAGGATCAAAGTAGCCGGAGGTACCGGGATAATTGCTTATACTGAAGGGGCTGCGGACTCCCAGATCGAAACAATGTTAAAGGCAACAGTGGACAACATTATACATCTGGATGGTGAGAAGATAGATGTTGAAGCAATGACCGGATGTGATAATGTTTCAGCTAATTACAAGATCACTGATGAAGGATTTTGTATAATTTGATCATCCGAGAATGTGTTTTGTCCGCCTTGCAAGCATGATGATGCCTATGGCTACTATTCCCATTCCAAGATTCCTGAGTATTCCTCCATCAGAAATTTCTGCAAAGGCAGCAAGTAGATAAACCATATGTATTATGCTGCCCAAGAGGATGATATACCAGCACTGCTTCCAGTATTGAAGCTTTGTTGATTGAATCGCAAAAATACTTGCATATATCCAGAACAACTCGATTATAAGCCTGATAACTAACTCTGCTGTAATTATCACAATAGATAATCTGTTTGCAAATAATGATATAACTATTTATTCTATTTGACTGCATTTCCAGCAATAATGATTTCAGGAGATGAATTATGACAGCTACAGATGGGAAATACTCTGTTTTCTCTGAGTCCTCTGTGGTTCATAAATGAAAATTGAGCTAATAAATTCCTGAAAAAACGCTAACATATCCAAAGGTTTATCTAAAATAATTACTTAGGGAAAGGATGTTGTAAGCATTGAGGGCTCGTGGTCTAGCAGGTTATGACGTCGCCTTGACATGGCGGAGGTCCGGAGTTCGAATCTCCGCGGGCCCATATACTCGCAGCTACTCAGGCACAGCTACTCAAGCCAGTAGCGGGCTGCACACGTATGAAGCCCTGCGGGCTTCATACGTGGACTGTATATTCAATCGAATTACAAAAGCGGGTTGCGACTGGATAAAACGAAGATTTGATATATTATTAAGGAAAAGAGAATATCCCTACCTGCCCAGGTAGCTCAGTCTGGGAGAGCGCTGCCCTGAAGAGGCAGTTGTCCCCGGTTCAAATCCGGGTCTGGGCATTTATTTTTTTGTATTGTTATTTGCATTGGTCTGGTGATTCTGGAGACCTTGGACTTTAGTCCAAGTGTCGTCAGTGAGTTATACCGTTCCTTGGCAGATTTTCAACCATACCGTACCTTCAACCCATCCTCGCCCCAATCAAACACCGGCCCATGTCGCACCACACCCTCCATCCGCTCACGCAGCGCATGCGCAACAATAGGGAGTGCAATTGTGGCATCCACGAATACCTGCACTTTCCTGGCACTTCCGGCCACCTTACCCCAGGACACTGCCTCGTCAAAGGTACAGCCAGACAACCCGCCCCAGTGGGGTGCATCCGTAGTATACTGGATGGCATAATCATGTCCACCCACATCGCCACCCATCAGGGACGCGATAACCTCGGTCTGCTGGATAAAGTTCTTTGGTACCCCGCCGCCCACATACACCACACCTGTCTTCGCGGACTGCTCCACTATTTGCGTGATCTCATCTGCATCCTTTATCTGGTCCACCATTATTTCATGTCCACGGCGGCGGGCATACACCAGCCCGATACCAATGGACGAATCAGTCAGTGCGGGCACGAATACTGGCACATCATGCTCATGGGCACTCACAATTATGGAATCACTCCGCCCGCCCATTTCCTTCACCCGCCTGCCTAGTAGCGAGATGAACTCACGGGATGAATAATTCCTGCCTTTTTCAAGGGACGCCCCGAAATCACCAATAAGCCGGTCTGACTCCCTGAACTCCTCCTCTACTGCGAACACGTCATGTATCCGATCAATGCCATGCCTGAACAGTGTCTCGTCGTCTGCCAGGTGCGTGCCTACATAATGTTTCCGGTCCAGGCTCTCATGGATATCGTGGAAGATATTGGCTCCGGTGGACACCAGGCAGTCTATCAGCCTGTGCCGGATAAGGAATGTAATGATACCCCTCATGCCTGCAGGCACCATAGCACCGGACAGGCCCATCATGATAGTGATCTCATCCTCCTGCAGCATCCGGACCCAGGTTTCCACAGACTCGCCTAGTTTCCTGCCCTGGAAACCGGTCTCGGTCATGGCATGGGTAATCTCGCTGACGGACCTGGAGCTCACATCCATAGGTACAGTGGGATGTTGGGTAAAATGTTCTTTATTCATTTGAACCACCATCGAAAACCAAGATATTCATAGTCATTGATATGATTTATAAAGAAACTTTAAACCTATAGGAAAGTATATACTCTCCTATACGTTAAAAAAAATACACAGGTACTCCAAGCCCAACCGGACTTAGATATACCCTTTCTTATGCATCAACTCAGCATTCAGCACACTGGCACCTGCCGCGCCCCTGATAGTATTGTGCCCCATAACCATGTACCTGATACCTTCCCGTATCCGGCCCACAGACACACTCATACCATTACCAGCATTCCTGTCCAGTCTGGGCTGGGGCCTGTCAGGTTCATCCCTCACAATAATCGGGTGTTCAGGCTCGGTGGGCAGGTCTGAAATTCCAGGGTCAAAGTCCAGAAACGCCTGGCGCACCTTATCGGGTGTGGGGTCATCTGCCATACCAGCCCACAATGCCTCCAGGTGCCCATCCATCACAGGCACGCGGTGACAGCTCGCACTGATATTAATATCAGCAGGGATTATCTGGCTGCCATCGAACTCACCAAGGAGCTTCAGGGGTTCACTCTCCACCTTCTCCTCCTCACCGCCGATGTATGGCACCACATTCTCCAGTATAGCCATACCCGGGATGCCGTCAAAACCCGCACCCGAAATGGCTTGCATGGACGCTATATTTACATTCTCAAGCCCGAACTGCATCAGGGGCTTCAGTGTCAAAGTGAACATGATAGTGGTGCAATTGGGATTTGTCACGATACATCCGTCCCAGCCGCGTTTGTCGCGCTGAATATCGATCAGCCCCAGATGCTCCGGGTTGACCTCAGGGATCATCAGAGGTACATCTTCCTCCTTCCGAAATGCTCCTGCATTGCTGGCAACAACACAGCCTGCCTTGATAAAACCAGGTTCCACCTTTTTTGCCAGATCCGCCGGCAGTGCAGAGAACACAAGGTCAGCGTCCACTGCTCCAACATCAACCGGCACCACTTTGACATCGGCTACTTCTTCAGGTATCTGTGACTCCAGCCGCCAGTTGGCAGCGTCGCGGTATGTCTTTCCTGCAGAGCGCTCAGATGCTGCCAGGGCAGTGATCTCGAACCAGGGATGTTTTGCAAGAGCCTCAACAAACCTCTGTCCTACCGCTCCTGTTGCACCTAAAACGCCTGTTTTAATTGTTTCAGTCATTGGCCAACCTCCGGAAAAAATAAAAAAACGAATATTGATCATCAATTCGATGAAATTGCGGCAGTTGGACATGCATCTACGCACAATCCGCAATCAGTGCACTCATCACTGATAACCGCAATGTCATCGTCATTCATTGATATGGCTTCCTGTGGACATTCATCCACGCAGGTTCCACATCCTACACATTCATCTATATCTACTTTTACTGGCATGTTTCTTTCTCAAATCAGGCACGTTGATATGTTGGCTGATTTGAAAATATATCTGTATGCCTATTCTTCTAACGAAATTGCTTCAGTGGGGCATGCATCCACACACATTCCACAATCAGTGCACTCATCCGCATTTACCACAGCAATATCATCATCGTTCATTGAAATGGCTTCTGCAGGGCATTCATCCACACATGTTCCGCATCCTGTACATTCATCAACATTTATTTTTGCTACCATATGATTTCTCTCCTTTCATACCCGGTGAATATATCCCGGTCAGAAATAACCAAATGAAGAGGTAAAATAAATACCTTACGATTATTAACCTGCAATCATCAGGAAGGCTATTTAACTTAACCTCCCATAAGTAAAGAAAATGAACCAGAACCATGCATTTAACGGCAAACTGGACGGCCATATCGTGAAACTGGAACCTGATACTAAGGAGACACTTTACAACACCAGTTTCTATGGCAACCCAAAAGACGATTTCCTGGAACTAACCCTCATCGAAGCTGCCTACCTAACCTACAAAGGCAGGATCAAGGTCACCAGGGATAAGAAGGGGCTTGATTTCAAGGACCTGATCAGCTATGCAAGTAGGGAAAAAGAGAATTTTGAAGTAAAATACATCGTCTATAAAGACATGCGTGAAAGAGGTTATTTCATAAAGCCCGGAGTCACAGATTTCAGGGTATATCCCAGAGGAGGTCGGCCCGGTAAGACCCCTTCGAAATATTTCGTATACACACTCTCCGAACGTAATCCCATGCCCTTAAAAGACCTGGTACGCCAGCTTGAGACCACAGCCAACATGCGAAAGGAACTTGTGGTTGCGGTAGTGGACGAGGAAAGTGACATCACCTTCTACGGTGTTAAGCTTCGCACAATGAAAGGTGATATGAATGAAAATGTCCCGGGTAAAGGTATTGAGGCCACCCTCCTGGAAGACAGGGTCATGGTCTGGGATGCTGATGCATCTGCCCTGCTTCACAAACAATTCTTTTACGGTAAACCCCTGGATGAAATCCGCCTCCAGTTATCATTAGTTGAGGCAGCATATTTGCAGGAAAAAAATGTACTGGACCTCAGTGACAGCAGTGGGGACAATCTACTAGCCAGCATGGAATTTGCAGATAGTGCAATCGATGTGGAAAGCGATTTTAAGGAAAAACTGGCAGTTTACAGGGACCTGAGGGATTCGGGGATGGTAGCCAAGACCGGGTATAAGTTCGGCACTCATTACCGGATCTATAAAAAAATTGAAGGACTGGATACGATGATGCATTCACAATTCCTGGTACATGCAGTGAACATCGAACATGTGTTCAACCTGCCACAGCTATCAAGGGCGATCAGGCTTGCCCACAGTGTGAGAAAACAGATGGTTTTTGCCTGGCGCAGTGGAGATCAGATCATGTACCTGGAGATTGGCAGGATAAAGATGTAATCGCATGTTTAGTACTGTTTGAATCCTTTGTTACACCTCAACTTCTGGAAGTTTTCCATCTTCACTCATGGTTGAAACATCCACCAAACGTCTTGTAAGGATCGCCCACGCCCCCTTTTTTGGTATGGTGGTTAATACATATTGATCAGGTATATTTCTTCACAGAATTAGACATACGTCAGAAATAATACCATATAGATTTATACTCATCAATATCCTCGCCATCATAATACAACCGTTTTAGATAGTTGTATATGGACACATCCACATAATTATAAGGCTCCACAAGCTCCATCTTGGACTCCCAGGGATAAAACCGGTACACACGTTTGCCATCCGGAAGTATCATGATCACCTCATGGTCCTGCCACGCCCTTAGGTGGGACTTTCCCAGCCTGGGTACATTGAATACCGATTCATCAGTCCGCTCCAGTCCGGGGAGGAGCCTGGCTTCCTCCTGTCGTTCCTGCTCAAGCCTTGAGATAGGTACACGGTAGTCTATGGTCTCTTCCTTGCCCTTGGTGTTAAAAGTATAATAGGGATCGATACCTGATTTCTTCATGGTTTTTCTAAGCAGGCAACTTTCGAACTTCTTGCTGTTATAATAGGTGAATACCTGCTGGTTGTAAATATTAATGCCCTGTTTCTTGATCCTTGATACTGCATCAATAGTGTCGGGAGTGAGCTCAGTGGGATGCTGGAAATGGGTTATGATGCACAGGTCCCGTTCGCCCAGCTTGTGATATTTACTAAAGATATCTATCAGGTTGTCTGTAAACCTAGAAGGCAGTGTTACCAGTGTCCGGGTCCCTATCCTGATCCGGTCCACATGTTCGATGTCAGAGATCATGCCAAGGAGCCTGTCAATAATGGAATCGTTCAGTGTCAACGGGTCGCCTCCCGTTACCAGCACCTCGCTGATATGCGGATTGGCTTTTATCCAGTTGATCGCCTTTAACACGGTCTCCTTTGTGATACTACTTTCCTGAAGACTTTTGATCTCCCAGTTCCTCTGGCAATAGACACATATCTGGGGGCATGATTGAAACGGTTTTAAAATAAGTATCTTCGGATATCTCCTGGTAATGGCTTCAATTGGGCTGGTCGAAGCCTCGTCCATGAAATCCATGCTTGTCCCGGTCCGAATGCTCCGTAAAAAGTTCTGGCAGTATGTCACACTGGGCAGTACCTGTGCCCTTATGGATAAGTCATATTGTTTCCGGTTCTCCCTGTCAAATAAGGATAAGTAATACGGTGTTATCTGGAACGGGATATTATTTTCAATAGCTAATTTAAGACCCCGTATCTCGCCTCCGTCCAATGCAACCATACTTTGGAGCGTATCAATATCAGAAATAATATGGTCAAGGTGCCATTTGTAGTCAGTCCAGTCCTCGTCATTTCCACCGAATTGCTGTAAAATACGTTGTTTCATATCATTTCTTTCAGGGACCAGGTCATGGTCTAGACCGGTCCTGTATTTCTTGAAAGACAGATCCATCCTTTTAGAATAATCATCCAGGAACATTGTTCTTTCAAGTGCGGCTTTTATTCCATCGAGATTTAGAAATGGAGGTTTTTCTTTTTCAGCAAATAGCCCGGAATTCCCATTAATTCCCCTGAACAGGTAAATAAACTCGAAAATGAACCCTTCACTGATATTCTTAGGTACCCTGTTTTCCCTGGCAATATTGTACAATGCCCTGAGAGCTGAGAAGTGTGACTGTTTTTCATTCTGGGTCCTTAAAATCGTCTTTAGAACCCTGATGCAATCCCGTGCATTCTTTTTTTCCAGGATATTCATATCCTGTTTACTATGGGAATATATGGTGAACAATGCTGTATCTATACCATCTAAATAGCGGAAAATCTCATTCCTGGAATCATGGACGTTAATACTATTCTTCAATATCCTGTGAATGATGGGGTCAGATTTCCATAATAATTCTGCCAATTCTTCCCTTGAGCTTGTAATTATATCTTTCATGTTAGCTAGTTTTTCTTGATTTTTGTGCTCAAAACGTATCCGGACAATTACAATCGTCAACGAGTGACTACTTATCTAAATGAATGTTGTCTTTAAAGAACATTTCGAGTGGTAATTTTATAGAAGGTCAATAGTCTTTAAGAAAATTACCTGGTTGCAGAATAGCTACTGATCTCAAGAAATCCTTTATTTACAATTTTATATTAATAATGGCATTCAAATATAAAATGCTTATGGGTTAATATTCATAATTATACCCCGCAGCTCTGCTGTGGTTGGGACAAACCGAGTAACAACTTCTAACCTGAAGTACATATTAACATATATGACCGAGTTAAAACATGCATGCTACTGTGTTTATAAAATTCGGTACCATGTGGTTTTTTGCATGAAAACGAAACTACAAAGCGCTGGCACATCATGCCCCGCAGCTCTGCTGCGGTTGGGTGTGCCAGCGCAACGTTTGACTTACGAGATAAGTGGAGGATGTTGGATATTATGTACAACAAGAAAATCTTCCCTTTTGCCAGAATAATATACTAAAATATACTAAACTCCAAAATGAATGTCCGGTCTCTACACTTGCCGTAATTTGTTTCATTCATATACTATTAAAGCGGCATGCGATGTCTCCATGTTCGGGGTAAAAAAAATCCGAAAAATGAATGACAATGAACGCTCGATTTAGTGCCAGAGTAGATTAGGTTATCTTACAGAAACTTAAGGGAGTTGATGAGAAACTTCCAATTATTCATGATCCAAGTTTCATTATGGCTTCGGCCAGGTCTCCACCTGTTTCCTTAAGGGCTGCCATTGCTTCATCCGGGGTTTTTCCGGTCTGCTCTGCCACCAGTGTCACATCTTCATCAGGAATTGGGGTTTCACGTGGAACTTCTCTTGGATTACCTACAATCTGGTATGTAAGCATACCCGGAGCCGCCACTTTTGTTACGCTGGCATCATCAAAGATGATATCAATGTCGGGAGTCCGTATAATTACCTGCTCCACATTTTCGATCTCTTTTGTGTCTATCCCCATCTGTTTCATCATCTGGTTCATGGCCCTGGGATTGACTCCTCGCATTCCGCCTGGTTTTTTCGCCATCTTTTTCACCTGCAATTTAGATGTAGCACTCAATATTAAAACATTGTTCTAATTTTTCACACACCAAATAAACATAAATATAAATATAAATAAGTATCCACATAAACAATATCAGTGTGATTACCGTGGCTATTGACCAATATCTCCAGAAATTCAAAAACATCAAACGTTCCACATGTGGAACCATAAATATCGACCCACTACAGCGCGGCGGGATACTGACCGACGAGGCCAGGGCGGCACTG
This sequence comes from ANME-2 cluster archaeon, assembly GCA_014237145.1. Taxonomy (NCBI): domain Archaea; kingdom Methanobacteriati; phylum Methanobacteriota; class Methanomicrobia; order Methanosarcinales; species ANME-2 cluster archaeon. The sequence continues at coordinate 54,816 of JAAXOC010000065.1, read as the reverse complement.
GTGGAGTGGGGCGACGGATATTCAATATGTGATTTCTGTCCAGGCGCCCTGGACCAGATCAAGACACCGCCCATCTATGATTTTATACATAAGGCCTTACCTGGGTTCCTGGGTATTGACGATGCCAGGGTGACCAATGGTGCCAGGGAGTCCAAGTTCGCAATTATGCACTCCATAACAAGGGAAGGGGACTGGTTAGTCCTTGATAAGAGCGCACATTATTCCTCTAATGTAGCTGCACAGCGTGCCCGGCTCAATATCAAGGCCGTACCCAATTCCGGTTCCCCTGATTACCGTATGGAGGCTGATGGATATGCAGATGCCATAGAAGAAGTTATCAGGGAATCGGGAAAATCTCCTGCACTGGCGCTGGTCACATACCCTGACGGCAGCTATGGCAACCTGCCTGATGCTAAAAGAATAGCAGCTGTATGCCACCAGTACGATGTGCCCCTGATCTTAAACGGCGCATATTCAGTAGGCAGGATGCCTGTAAATGCAAAAGAGCTGGATGTTGATTTCATAGTTGGCAGCGGGCATAAGTCCATGGCAGCATCCGGTCCGATAGGCGTGCTCGGGGTATCAAAAGAATATTCAGATATAGTATTTGAGAAATCACCTACAAATAAGCTCAAGGAGATAGAACTGCTGGGATGTACTGCCAGGGGTGCTACTATCATGACAATGATCGCATCCTTCCCTAAAGTGGTGGAGCGTACCAGGCACTGGGATGAGGAAGTGGAAAAGGCCAGGTGGTTCTCGTCACAACTGGAAACCCTGGGACTGCTGCAGATGGGTGATAAGCCCCATAACCACGACCTGATGTTCTTTGAAGCGCCTGTGCTGTATGAGATGTCACAGACCGCAAAAGGCGGGCGGTATTTCCTTTATAAGGAATTAAAGGCTCGCAAGATACACGGTATCAAGGCCGGGTTGACAAAGTTCTTCAAGCTCAGCACCTTCGGGGTATCCAGGGATGACCTGGAAACGGTGGTGTCTGCTTTTGATGAGATCATCAATTCATAATAGGCCCGGGTAATTACAGGTCTGTATAATTGCAGGTCAGTGTAATTATTTCATCAGAAATATTAGTCATGCAGGTTTCACTTATCAACCATATCAAATGGCATCGTAGCGCCTTTCGGTATTGAATGAATATACCTGTTCCTGAATTCTTTGTCGCGCATCAGGCATGACGGGGGTGTTTTCCTGTAGTTTTTACCCATACGTTTCCAGATATCTTTCAGCGGTTCATCCCTGATATTTCCGAACTTCAACGGCGTATAAGCACAGGGCAGCACGTCGCCACCCGATGTGATATGTACCCACCTTCTCCCGGCAAAACAGCCGAACATGTCGGGGCCCATGAAGAAGGGAAATGCAGTAATACGGGGTCCGTCCCTGAGCTTGTTCTTCTCCTTCTGGAACCGGCCCAGCCTGTCCACGTCATTTGGACCTATGGTCTCGTCCTCATGGTCCAGCCACCGCCCCACTGCAATGATCTCATAGAGTGACATCTCGTGCATACCCTTATTCTCTGCAAGAGTATAGAAATCCTCAAGCTCGTCAATGTTATCAGGCGAGACCACCACGAACATATCAGCAAGGATACCGGCCGCAAGGGTATTATCAATACCTTTCATTGCATCCTCATATGAGCCGGCCCGTCCCCTCACCCTTTCGTGTTCCTCCTGACGGGGGCTGTCAATACTGATCCTTACGGCATACAGTCCCGCAGCTTTAAGTTCTTTAGCCTTCTCAGGAGTCAGCCCGTACCCGGACGAAAATGAGGTGGCAATGGCCCTGGACTTATCCACATGCCTGACCATGTCGGCAAGGTCATGCCTGAGCATAGGCTCGCCGCCGTCAAAAGATATAAGATATGAGCCCAGTTCAATGGATTCATCTATCACCCTGTTGACCTCATCTAATGAGAGTTCGGGGTCTGCAATGATATCAGCGGCGCCGCAGTGGATGCACTTGTTAGGACAGCGCATGGTGATGCCGATAGATGACTGGTCTGGGACCCTTCTCTTCAATACTGAAGCGATCTGGGCAGAGATCAGGCGGTCAAAGGCAGTACTGGGTATCGGGGGGGCCCAGGATGAGAAGATGATCTTCTTGTCGTCAACAGAAATGGGTTTTTCTTCGAGGAATATCTTGTTAATACGGTTAACGATTGGTTTTGCCACAGGTGAAAGTGTGCCTTCCGGCACTAATTGTACTTTACCGTTCTCGGTATTGGCGTTTAGTTTAATGTATGATTTATCATATACTCTCATTTATTCCCAACATCCTTTTAGAGCCAAAGTGAACATGAAGTTATATCCCAGTTATACCCCATATTTTGAAGGACATCCCATTACAAGGAAATTAGCCTCTACTTTATTCTTTGATACCAGAATACCCCTTACAGATACTTTCTCACCTTCGCCCAGTCCGTCAGGTCGGTCACCACGGTATAATACCTCGAGATCTGCATTACCATCTGTCAATATGAAACCAGTTTCTTGTGTACCGACATTTAACGTACCCTGCTTCACATTACCTGTGATATATACAGGCTGGTCAATATAAGCTGTGACGTTCTGGGTAACTTCAGTCACTGTGAGGTATTCTGATGAAAAGTCCAGCCCCCACATTCCAATGATGGCTATTAGTATGATCGCTACAACAGAGATTGTAACCTTATCTTTTTTCCTCATGGTATCTTTTTTCCGAATATCTAATCCTTAAGGTGTCCTAATAATTCCATCTGCCTGTTGAGCTGTTTTCGTGTCTGTAAGAGCATAAATATATAGACCAGGAAAACGACCCATACAATACCAAATGCTGTTAACATGGATCTGGCATATACCAGATTCGATATTAGAGTTTCCACAATATCGAATCTACATGTATTTATGGGACTTATAATTAATGAACTGATATTTAATCCAGATATTTCACTGTATATATATAAATAATCATAGATTATATTAGTTTTTGAGAAAACTTTAATTAGTTGGACATGTTCAATAATGTAAGGTGATAATATGGAAAGTTTGAAAAGATTAGTCATTATATTTTCAATTTTGTTCGTAGCATCATTATCTTTCAACCTGATATCTTCAGCAGATTCAGTAGGTAATAGTGATGTGATAACAGAAGATGATGCAATAAATGTTTCAAAAGAGTATCTGAGTGACAGCGATGATTTCAATGTTACAGGAAATTTGACTGTAATGGAGATCGAACTGGAAAAAGAAAAGAATGTACTCGTTTATAATATTGAATTGAAAGACGAATCCGACATTGAATATCAAGTCATTGTTAATGCTGAGACTGAAGTTATTATCAGTTCAGAGACTTTAGTAATTGTTGATGAAGGGACCGAAGATATAATTCAGCAAGCTGACATTAAACCGGAAAAGTCTGAAAAACCGGATGTCGAGGCTAAAGAGAAGAAACCCAAGACACAAATGAAGTTCATGGCAGAAGACGATGACAAATTAAATGGGAAATATGTATCCTTTGAATACAATGATTCCACAGGCGAGATAACGAACTTCACCCTGGGTGCTACTCCTGTATTTTCAAGCATCTTAATCGATGACTGGTCTCCGGTTATAAAGCATAGTGGTTCTGAGATACGATTTGAAATGAAGAGCAAATCTGATATTGATGATGACGAGGATGGATTAGAAAGGATCACACTAGAAATCCACGATAACCCTAACGGACTGATAAAGGTAGACATGAAAGGAACCAGGAACGTGACATTTGTGCTGTCCGACGATATTTCGGGTGAGGTTAACGACGCTAAGAACGCAGTAAACCTTTCAGGTGCACTTAACGGCACGCTGGTACAGATTGGCCATGAAAATGGTACAGTTGACTTTTCGACTGATGGAAACAAAAACTTTACTGCCAATGTTACTGATGCCAAGCTGATGTTCAGGACGCATCCGGTAACCGTTATGACTCAAGCACAGTTCAACCACCGCAGTCGGGTTACGGCCGGTATAATGGCTGGCGATGTAGGTGCCGAGGTAGACATCGAGGATGGGAATTCCAGCAGTACCGTGGTATATGACAGCCTTAATATCTCTATCGAGCAGGTAGAGAACAATACTGTCAGTATCAATATCAGCTCTGAACTCTCCCAGGGCACCACTGTTTCCTTAAGTGTCAGCAGTGACATCCTGGAAGTCATACAGAAAGAGAATGTCACTATTCTCTTTGACGGGAAACAGATACAGATGGCAGATAATTACGACGATATCATGAACCCTGATGACGATGACGGGGCCGCAGAATACCTAGTGGTAGTGGGTTCTGAAGATGTGGAAGTGTTGGTATCCATACCACATTTCTCAGCACACTCCATTACCATAACAACAGGGGACACAGGGGATGCGGTAGCTGCCGGAACTGACTTGCCTGATTTACCTGCCACAGAAGAGGAAGCTACGGGAGTGCCCGGTTTCGGATCCGTTCTCGCTACTCTTGGGTTACTGATGGTCTATCTACTGGGGCGCAGGGAGTAGATGGAGTATAGAAGAGTGGAGAGGAGTAGAATATGCAGGAGTAGAATGGAGTAATAGAATATTCCGGTGGGGGTTCAAGCCCCCTCCACACCTTCCATTTTCCACATTATCGGTTGTACCTGTCCGTGTGTATGTACACCATATCCCTGGGTATCTCGTGTTTGTGCCGGTCCAGGTAATCGCTTATTTGTTTCATCTCTTTAGGATAATACCCTGCGATACTCTTCCCGTACTCAACACCCTCCCTGCTCAGTACATATTCATATCTCTGGGACCAGTGACCATTCATGTCATAATAACGCAGGTCCTCGTCCACCAGGCCCATGGCTGTCAATTTCTGGATATCCTCGAACAGGCTGTCCGAATAGGGGAACCCGTACCTGTCATGGAAGCGGTAATCCAGCAGGTTACCCAGACGTTCCTGCAGTCCCAGGTGCCTGACCAACTCGTACAGACAGGTAATGTTCCTGATGCGCGGGATCAACAATCGCGTACCATCTTCCTTGGAGAACATGTTATGCAGGCAGTAGAACAGCAGCATAACGCCTTCGATGTTCAGGTATTTCTCGTTCCTGATAAAACGTAAAAGGTCAGGGGACAGCTCCTCGATCGTGGCCAGTATGTCACCGGATATGACCTCCAGTTCCCCTGGTTTTATTCCTGAGAACACACACAGGGATATCTGGCGGGATATGGACCTTACCAGGCCATTGGCAAGGGCCGATTCATCATACAGGAAGTGTTCTTCCCCACCCCTCAGGATACGGGTGCCCTTTGGTACACCCTTTGCTACTGACAGGTCGATCAGCACAGGTATGCCATAGTGCCGGGAAAAGCGCTTAGCCAATTCCCGCTCGAACATCTTCTTGGCAGCACCGTAGCGTGCAATAGTGGACAGTGCCATCCTTATACTGGGTTTTAGTGTTTTCTGGTTGAACCGTACAGCAGTATTACATATCCTCCCTTCCCTGATGCGCTGGAGCATATCCCTTGCAGAAGGGGGACCTTGCTGCCTGATAAAATCCAGCAGGTCGCCATCATTAAAGATCGTAAAGAACTCAGAGAGACTCAGTACAATGGCAGTGCGATCATCCATCGTATCAAGGGTATCTTCCAGGGCCCTGAGCAGCATTGCACGAACGCTCTGGGTTACCGGATTATGGATAATGGCAGAATAGTGGTGTGAGCGGGCAATAAGCATTGATTCTGCTGCCGCTATGGCCATATCTTCCTCATAACTATCAGTACCACCCAGCACAATGCGGTCGTTATCCAGGATCAGGCTGCCGACGATCTGCTCCACATCGATCAGTCCCAGGGACACACCTGTATGGTATGAATCACGCATGAGAAAATCGATCCTGTCGGCATCGATATCACCAGACACTATCTGGGATAGATAGGGTTTCCCTGAATTCTCAACATCCCCTGTAGCCATTGCAGAGACCTCTTTGAAGAAAACATTGACATCGACCCCGAATTGGGATATTACCTCACCTGCTATGCTGTCATACATTGGGAAATTATTTGTAATTATGTGGGCCGTGAACGTTTCATGGCTGGAAAATCGTATCCCGTTTATCACAGGCATATAATCCGGGTTCCTTGCCAGTACTGCCTCTACAGAGTGGGAGAACGCGGAATGCCCTACATCGTGCAGCAATGCAGCCACTCTTACCTTCTGCACTTCGGTTTCATCCAGTCCCAGGGTTCGTGCGATAAGGTTTGCCACATACATAGCACCTATGCTGTGCTCATACCTGGTGTGGTTGGCACCTGGAAATGCAATATCTGCAAGCCCCAACTGCTGGATACGCCGCAGCCGTTGCATCTCACGGGTCCCGATAAGAAGAGACTCCAGATGGCTTATGGGAATATGCCCGTGTAGGGGATCATGGATATTTCCGGCAGGTTGCATGAATTCTTATTTATACAGATGACACTTAAAAACTTGGATATAGCTGTTGTGAATAACTTTTTATATGATTCACTCGCTTAAGAGGATTTGCAATCCTCTATGATGTTTTTTATCAAAACACTTTGGGTTTTTATCAAAACACTTTGGGTTTTTATCAAAACACTTTGGGTTTTTATCAAAACACGTTGGGTTTTTATCAAAACACGTTGTGGACTCGTAGGGTAGCCAGGATATCCTAGCGGGCTTCGGAACCGTACCGTCAAAACTGGCGGCTGGTGTAGATACCCGCAGACCCGTGTTCGAATCGCGGCGAGTCCGCTATTATTATTGTCAGATTAATTTTTAATGAGGAAGCTGATAAGATCAGGACTTAGTCGAGTCTCCTCAGTCATTTTAGTGTGTATCTTCTTTTCAGAAACTCCTTCCTTCTTCAGATCGCTGATCCGATCCATGATACTTGCCTTGATCTCGTAGTATTCGTTAATATCCTTGCGGTGTCCCCATACATCGCCTTCCATAAGCTTGATTTGTTGCATTTCCAAAAACATTCCAATAGACTTAGAAACAGTCTTTTTATAGGAACTTGGAATGTGAAGTGCCTTGAGCCCGGGACATCTATTGGCCAGGGCAAAAATGTCTTTGTTGGAAGGCCTGAAAGCTAGGTGTACTATCTGTTCATCTGAATCCAATGTGCTAATTTCGTCCTTTGAACTTACAACTCGAATTTTCACTAATATCGACTTCCTTCAATTTTTACCCCTCTTATATACTATATTGTCTACTTAGATATAAATCTATTCCGCATATCAGAAATAAAATTGAGTATGTATCTTAACATTGAATACGAAATAGTTATGAGTAAAGCACCCCATTCTCCAAATTGTGAGGCATGTTGATCGATCCTTTAGAAAAACCGTAGCCGAAATCCAGAAATGTACTCATGGCGGCCGGTTTGCTGAAAATGCCAGACAGAACATGACCGAATTACTGGATTTCAGTGCCAACTTCAACCCCTTAGGTCCACCTGATATGGGGGCAATCGAAAAAATTGCAATACATGCAATTAATGATATTGAGTGGTATCCTGACAATCGTTATCCGGATTTTAAGAGGGCAGCTGCCGTATTTGCAGGCGTGGATCCTGAAAATATTATTCCTGCCAATGGCTCTTCCGAGCTGATAAGACTAATAGCCGAGACCATCCTGAACGTGGGTGATACTGTAATATTGCCCCAACCTACTTTTGGTGAATATGAGCTAAACATTAAACTGATGGGTGCAGTACCAAAACACATCGAGTACAGGAACGTGTACCGCAATATCGGGTTTATTACCGATGAGATGCTTGCTGCGTCAAAAGCTGTGTTCATATGCAATCCGAATAATCCAACCGGCACGCTTATCCCAAAGCCGGAGCTGGAAAAACTGGCCCTGAAGTGCCAGGAAAATGAAACATTCCTGATAATCGATGAAGCATTCATTGAACTCGCTGACCCTGGCCACAGCATGGCTGTGAAGGTTAACGAGAACCCCTTTATTATAATTATGCGTTCCCTTACCAAGGTATTTGCCATTCCAGGGGTCAGGATCGGGTACGGTATTGCACATCCTGATGTGGCAAACCGGATGGAAAATGTCAGGATACCCTGGAATTTGGGTACAATATCTACAGCCCTGGGTACCTGGTTGCTGGAAAAACATGCTGCTGACCCATCGTACCTTGAACGTTCAAGAGAGTTGATCCATACTGAGCGGGACTGGTTGATGAACCATCTATCCCTTGTAAGGGGTTTTGACCCGCTGCCCAGCGATACCAACTTCATCATGGTCAGGATACGGGATTTCAGCATGGATTCCAGGGAGATCGACCTGCGCTTGCGCAGTCTTGGAATCCTTATACGTGACTGCGGATCATTCAGGCGGGTTGGCAGGGACTATATCAGGGTGGCGGTAAGGATCCGGGAAGATAACCAAAAACTGATAGATGCACTGGCCGAATCAGTCACCCAGTGGGGCAGGGAACAGGCAGAGATGAAGATAGATGAGGCCCTTCACAAGGGTAAGATCGCCAGCAGGACCAACTGTGAATACTATCCCTGCCATTTTGAGGGCCAGGACTGTACATTCTGTTTCTGTCCTTTCTATCCCTGTAATGATGAAAGGACCGGAGGTCATATGGTCGAAAGGTCAACGGGCGGGCAGGTGTGGAGCTGTGAAGGGTGTGACCTGGTACACCGCCCTGAAGTTGCCAATCCCATCCTTGAAGCATTGATGGCCTGCGAGGGTAAACCGGAAGATATCAAAGACATCTGGAAAAAAGTAATGGAACCCATGTTATGAATATGCCGGATGCTATCTTTACCTACAGTATTGAGGTACTGGTGCTGGCTATTGCCATGGATGTCCTGTTCGGTGAACCGCCAGGCATTCTTCATCCTGTGGTCTGGATGGGAAAGGGTATCATATCCCTCCAGGGTCTGGCCACCGGGTTTAAGGATAAGAGTTTCGGGATGTTTATGGTTGCGGCTATGACAGGTATATCCTTTCTGGCAGGTCTGCTGGTTGTGAGCACACAATTCATTCTACCTAAAACTATTACATTGCTGTTAATGGCCTATTTCCTGAAATCCACATTCTCGTTTCGGATGCTGCTGACTTCCGGGAACGGGATCATGACAGGATTGCTATCTGGTCATCCGGATGCAGCACGGAATGACCTGAAGGCACTGGTGAGCAGGGATACGTCAGGTATGGATGAGCCACACATAGCATCAGCAGTGATCGAGTCGGTCTCTGAGAATTTTGTGGATACGATCCTGTCGCCGCTGTTTTTTTATCTTATCCTGGGTCTGCCAGGGGCCCTTGCGTATAAGGCAGTGAACACCCTGGATTCCATGGTGGGATACAGGAACAAGGAATTTATTGAACTGGGATGGGCATCTGCCCGTTTTGACGACATCCTCAACTGGATACCTGCCAGATTGTCCCTGATATTTATTGTTGTAGGGGCTGTATTTACAGGAAGCCCGGTACATGCCATCAGGACATGCCTGAAGTACAGGGGACAAACACCCTCACCAAACTCTGGCTGGCCCATGGCCTCGACTGCGGGGGCACTGGGAGTACGGCTGGAAAAACAGGGGCATTATGTGCTCGGTGGAGATTTTAGCCTGCCTGTGGCTGCAGATATTGCACGGGCTAATAAGCTGGTGGGCATGGCTTCGGTACTGCTGTTTATGTCGACCACGGTTGTAATATATTTAATTCAGATGGGAACCCTTATAAGATGAACAGGATAAAAAGTGAATTAACATGAAACTCTCAGACAGCCCGGTGGCAGAAAAAAGTGATACTCCTGAAGTGATCGACACCACATTCGACCGTGATATCAGGGATATCCTCTCAGGAATTGGACTAACTGAAGAAATGCTCCTCTCAGCTGCCATGGAACTCTATGTCCCCCATCCCGGGATAGAGACAAAAGAAAAGGCTGAAGCAGTGTTCAAGCAAGAACTGGACGTGGCCTTAAGCGACCCCAACCTGTGTATCCTGGTCTATGCGGGCATCCTGCTTGAACAGGCAGGCAAGGCAGGCGAGCTGCCCAACCTTAGCAGGGACTCGTATGAAAGGGACCTGACATTTTTGGTATGTGATGAAGTGCTGGGCATGAGCATAGCCACATACATAGCCGGACACAAGGGTATGTTCGAGTATGTGAGGTTCGACAAACTCAAACCCGGCATTATCAGTGAGCTTGGACCCTTTATGGATGATGTGATAGCAGGTCTTATCGGCGGAGTATCCTCAAGCATGTATACCAGGGCGGGGGTATGAACCTGTTTGACGGACTACTGGGTGCTATTGGGTTTTTAACTACATTACCGGCCGGGAAAACTGACAGGTTCGTGCACCTTCAAAAACGGACATACCTTTTCCCTGTGGCAGGGGTACTTATCGGCATAATCCTGGGAGTAATAGCTACCATATTAATGGTCCTGCTTCCCGGCCAGCCAGGTATTTTTTCAGTACTGATGATCATATCAATTTATTTATTTACAGGTTTCAACCACCTTGACGCCCTGTCTGATTTCGGGGATGGTATCACTGCCCACGGCAGCAGGGAAAAAAAGGTCAGAGCATTAAAGGACATGGCTCTAGGTACTGGTGGTGTTGCCTTTATTGTATTCTATTTTTTACTTTTATTTGTGTTCATCCAGTCACTTGCAACACTTGAGATAGGCACTCGTTGGGGATTTGGAATTGGCATATCCCTGCTTGTGGCTGAAGTGGCATCCAAACACTCCATGATCACAACTGCCTGCCCGGGACAGCCCATTCACCAGGGGATGGGGTCTGTGATAGCAGATAATACCGGTCCCTGGCAGTTGTTGGTAAGTTTTCTTATTTCGGCGCTTGTCTGTACGGTGGCGATGGGGATGGCAGGACTTGTTGTACTGGTGATGGCAATGCTGTCATCTGTTGTTGTGTTAGTGATATCGAAACGGCATTTCGGAGGAATTAACGGGGATTGTATCGGTACTTCCAATGAACTGGCGCGCATGGTGGCACTTGGAACTATATTCACCATCTATGCGGGGGGACTGGTAGCATGGATGCCCTGGTGATGGCAGGCGGACGGGGCAGCCGCATGAAGCTGCCTATCGAAAAGCCCATGCTTGAGATCAATGGCAAGAAACTCATTGAATACGTACTTGATGTTTTGGCAGGGGCCAGGCATGTGGACCGGATATATATAGCAGCTTCTTCCAACGGGCCTGATACCCTGAAATGGCTTGAAGATTGCAGCCTTGACATCCATGTGATCAATACACCCGGAAGTGGTTATGTTTTTGATATGGTAGCTGCTGTTGAGGAGGCAGGCATCAAAGGACCGGTTATTATGGTCATGGCCGACCTGCCCCTGATCACTTCTAAGATGATAGATGAAATAATACAAAGGTACAATGAGGTGTCCCAACCTGCGCTTTCTGTATATAGCCTGTTGTCAATTTGCAGGAGCAATGGGCTGCGGCCCGATACGGTTTTTAACAAGGATGGACAGTTGATCGTACCTTCTGGAATAAATATCCTTGATGCTGACAATATACGCAAGGAGCAGGAAGATTATAATTATATACTTGAGAACCACAGGCTGGCTGTGAATGTTAATACGATGGAGGACCTGGAGGTTTGTTCCAGGTTGATGAAAGATGATGGGTTCTGATGTTGAAAGGGAAATTTCTGTTAACACGCTTCAATTAATACTGGGACAGGCATTTGTTGAGCAAGAGAATGTTCCGGATGAAATACTACTGCTTGCAAAGGCCATAGACGATCCTTACTGTTTGCCTTTTATTATCGAAGAGCTGGATGAACTGGAGATTGGGGATGAGAAGATGTTCAGGTTTGCCTTGCTGCGTGTCCAGATCGACTCTGAACTGAGGATGAATGAGGATATCCAGATGCACCAGCGGCGGCGTTATGTTGCACAGGTTATTGAAAAAATGATCTTTGGAGAATTGTTGATCGAGATTGGCGCACCATTTATGGACTGAAAATCCCTGGACCACTATTTATGGGTATTTACCTTTAAGCCTGTTCAGTCTATGTATATCTGGAATGGCTCAATACATCGTGAACCATTTTATTGAACTTCAAACAGTACTCATTGTTACAAGCATTACCTTCATTTGTAATCCTTTCTTGATGTTTCTTCAAGCAGTTCACCCCTCACCATCATTAGCAATTTACCGCTTCTGTCCAGCCCTTTCACACCCCAGTACATATCAGTAGGCGAGTCCTCATGCAAGCAGGCATTTCCTGTAGCAAGGAGCCTATCAGCAAGTTTGGAGTGCTGGCTGAACTTGGCCCGCATTGCTCTAAGCATAACACCCTCTTTCATCTCTGGCCAATCGGGCGGCAGTTCCCTGGTCCATGCAAGTTTTTTGGATTTTGCAGGAGTAGAGGCTAGCTTTATCTTTTCTTCCAGTTCAGTTCCTGCATGCTTCATAGACTGGAAATAGTGCTCGACAGTGGCATATTCCTTATTATCTATGATCATCATGGCCTTGTAGAAATTTGACAGGAACCTGCATCTTCCATCCGTCCTGCCTTTGGTCCTTTCATAGAAGTAAATATCATCAGGCATACCGGCATCCTCAAGTAAAACCAGGTGACAGCGAGGAGCTACCTGTAACCAGTGTGGACCCGCCGTACGGTACCACCAGGACCCGGGCGTCAGGCCCATGATCTGCCGATGCCATATCAAATGCTTCCTGTACACTGGAAACCGGCTTGAAATACGCTTTTCTTGCCACTTCAGGCGGCAGGTCTGAAACAAGATACAACGTAAACTTCAGAGCCAGTTTACCAACCAGTGCAGCTTTATGTCCGCCCTGTAAAAAACCATTGTTCAACCGCTCAATAGCCTCCACTGGACCCGCCACTGCATTGATCCATTCTTCAAATACGGTATTCCCCAGTCCTTCACTACACCGGGCGACCAGGATAATGGCACCTCCGGGCTTCACTGTGGCTTTAACATGCTCCAGTGCTTTATGTGACTGGAACAGGTCTATATCCTTGGGCCAGCCTCCCTGTGATACGACCACAATATCTGCAGCTTCCACTGTATGCTTGTACATTGCATCCACCAGCGCAGTCCCTGCCCTGTGGGCCTTGACAGGATGTCCTGCCATTGCACCGACTATTTTCTTATCGCTATTGAGTATAACATTCAGTATAAAATCAACACCAAGGATATTCCCGGCTTCCTCAATGTCGGCACGAACCGGGCAGTCCGGGTTTCCGGCAGTAGTCCCCTCTTTTGTCATCAGTGCGTGGTTCGCTTCAATCGACCTGCCTGAACTGACACCCGGAAGTACTGCCTTTAACCCGCCTGTATATCCTGCAAAATAGTGATGTTCGATATTGCCTGTGCAGATAACAATGTCAGATTCGGCCACATGCCGGAACACTTCCACAGGTGTCCCCCTTGAAGTGGTCCCGAGATGGATGCACTGGTCCCTATCATGGTCGATACACTGGAATTCCCGGTAGATATCCGGGCCTACGATGTTGATCCTCTCCTCTTCGGTCTGGTGCCGGTGAATACCCAGGCCGAATATTATGCTGATATTCTGTTTTTCCACGTTGGCGGCCAGTAGTTTGTTGAGCAGGGGGGGTAATAACACTGCTGTTGGCACTGAGCGGGTGGTATCGCTAACGAGAATGGCTACCCTGTCACCAGGCTGTACTATTTCGCTCAAGCGTCCCTTAGCTGTTGGATTTTGCAGTGCTTCTAGGATAATAGTCTCGGGGTCTGAATTAATGCAATATTTAGTTGGGACTACTGCTTCTATCTTGTGCGTATCAGGGATATTTAGTGATACTGATGTGTTTCCAAATGGCAGTTCCAGCTTCATGGTCATGGATGTTAGGTTGGTTACAATGTATAGCTGTTGCTCATCAAATAAATTATGCTATTGAATTGTGGTATACTTCATATTACACAGATATTCCTGACACTTCTGTGATAGCACCTTGTTGCCCTAAGGGCTTACTTAAGAATGACCTGTCAAAATCAATTTATGCAGAAATCCAGCCCTCATTCGTTTTGCCTTCACTGCCATCCAAATACCCTGAACAGATATATCACTGCATTCCAATCTATAAAAAGAGGTATACATAATGCAAAGACATCTTATCCAATCCGACCCGGCAATCATGATGGGCAAGCCTGTAATTGCAGGTACGCGTATTACAGTGGAATTAATCCTGGAAAAACTTGCTGCTAGCGAGAGCATTGAACAGATCATCGAGGAATACCCACGCCTGACAGAAGAAAAGATCCGTGCTGCGTGTTCCCCACATGTATGGGAATAAATCGTCTTCAATGAGTTTTAAGTTTTTTGTATTATTGTGTTGATTTGTACATTTACCTGAATTGGAGGGGGATAGCCTCTATATGCGATAACTACATGAAAGTTGTCTACAGCAGATAAGTGCCGTATGAAGATTTATACGGATCAGACATCATATAAAAAGATGAGATTATGGATCTAATAACTGCAGTCATTGCACTTTCCATCACAGGGATGTTGGTCGGGCTTGCCAGCGGGCTGCTCGGGATTGGCGGGTGTTTTATCATGGTCCCTGTGCTGTACTGGGTCTATACATCTATGGGATTTTCATCTGATATTGCAATTAGGGTAGCTTTCGGGACGAACCTGCTTGTTGTGCTGTCAACAGTGCTGAGCAGTGCCTTTGGTCATAATAAGATGGGTACGGTCTGGTGGAGAGCAGCCATCTTTATTGGTATCGCAGGTGCAATCGGAGCAGTGATCGGAGCTACTATAGCTTCACATCTCCCGGGTGAAGTGTTAAAGATAATTTTTGTTCTTGGAATTCTTGCAGGTGCGTTTCGGATGGTTACTATAAAACCACCAAAAACAGGACAAGAGCCTGAGGATAATCCCGTTCTATGGGCTGCATGGGGTTTTCCGATCGGCATTGTTAGCGGTATGATAGGGATCGGTGGAGGTATATTGATGATCCCTGTAATGATACTTGTACTAAAATTTAAAATGCACCAGGCTGTCGGGACATCGGCTGCCATTATGATATTTACCAGTATTGGGGGGGTGTTCGGTTATATCATTAATGGACTTGGAGTTGAGGGGATCCCACCTCACTCGATCGGATATGTAAACCTGACTTCATGGCTTGTGCTTGCAGCTACGAGTGTACCGATGGCACAAGTAGGTGTAATAGTGGCTCATAAGCTGCCGGCAAAGCAGTTGAGGTATATTTTCATTACTATGATGATATATATGAGCCTGAAGATGATCGGAGTATTCAGCTGGCTTGGACTGCCGATATAACTCAATTAAAGCTGCTGACTATTTTCTGGAGCCCTGCGCCAGCTGGATATGGTCTCAACTACTACAAGAACTGCAAGGATAAGCAGAATGATACTGGTACCTCCAAGTAAATAATCTCCTTTTGGTACGAATTTTAACGCAAGGATCACAAGTGCAGCAATTGTTGTCAGCAGCATAAAAATACCAGGATAGAGTGTATATCTTAGGGGCTTTTTCATTCCCACGAGCCATATGGTCACCACAAACAGCGAAAGGGCTGCAATCAGTTGATTGGTTGATCCGAATATAGGCCAGATTTTGATCCAGCTGTTGGTAAGTGCCAGTGCGCCTGCAAGTACTAATAGCACTATATTAGATACATACCTGTTATCCATAACTGTCTGGCCCAGACCGTTACTTCCAAACAGTTCCGTACCTATGAACCTGCCGAGCCTTGATGCAGTATCCAGTGTGGTCATCACAAAGGTTTTTATCATCATCATGCCAACTACAGTGCCAAGTGTGACTCCGAAGAAGGGTGCTACCAGCTGACCGTAACCAGTACCGAATGTCAGTATCCAACCTTGCTTAAGAAGTTCCGGATAAGGAATCACCTCAGGATCACCGGACACCCATTTCAATCCGACAATGACAATACCGCAAATCAAGGTTAATTTTATTCACCAATATGAATTGTAATGGTCTCATAATAGCAGAGGCAATTTATACTATTGGCTCAAACAACGCGGGTTAGCAAGGGCTACAGCAATGACCTTTTTTCATTGCCGGTTTTGTACCTTTGTAGGATTGTACCCTATCTTCATAAAGACGTTGCAAACTTGCAAATAATCTCTCGTGTTGCACTCCAAACCCAAAGGTTAGTGTCCAAAACATCACTAAAGGATTTATTATTCGATTTCGTATGATGAAATCAGTTTCTTTAGCAGTTTTTTCAAGGAATTCTGCAGAAAAAATGGTATTGAGCTCTTGTTCTATTACTTCTGGTTTTTCTGATTGATTTCTCTTTTTCGACATTCAGACCCCTTCGAACGGAGAGGATATTTATGTAAATATATTTAATTCTTTGCAAATAGCTCTTAATCGGTCATAGATCCACTCGGTTTTTCTAAAAACCATAAGCAATGAGACTATTAGATTCCTTAACCGATCACGTATGGAAGTACCTCTCACTCGTACCTGCTCAGGTATTTGAAATCCGGATGACCTGCCATATCCATCAGAAAGGCAGACCATCTTGCCCATGGTTTCCGATGTTCATTTAAAAAACCAACCATCTGATCAGCAGTCTTTATACCAATGGGATGGCCATAATAAGTGCCGTCCCCCATGTCAATGACGTTCTCTCCTTGCCATTCTGGCGTCCTCGGATTTACATCTGGGTTCTTGAAATATCTATAGTCCCCAGGGAAGTAATCTCTTCTTTTATAACTACTAAACCCAAGGTCTTCGTCTTTGTACCACCAACCAAGCAGATAAAGTCCTGCAAACAGTCTGTCAAAGGTCTCCACAGGAAGTGATTCGAGAACTGCTTTGTAATAAACAATAACCATCGCTGTGGCACATTCAAATGAGTATTTCGAACCATTTGTAAAGATATCCATAATAGCGGTGGAGGGGTTCACGCCCTGTTTTAACAGGAATCCGCCATCGCGCGTGAAATACCAGTAGTCTGAGTTGCACTTTGAGTAATAGAATGAGGCAAAGGTCACTCCACTTTGATCAAGGTCTCTGGAAGCAGCAATGATATTCATCCTCAACTTCAGTTCAAACTGCAGTTGGCCCAGCGATTCGTAATCATATACCGCCCAACTTGAAGCCATACTATCAATGATCTTTATTCCAATGCTGCCTGACGGCCACTGTCCATCAATGTTACTGGGAGAAACAGTGGTTCCAGCGATTTTGATCATCGTGAACCTCCCAACTTTTGTGCGTTTTGTCGTTCCTTCAATGGTCTGCGAACCCACGTATTCCAATCATCGAAACTTTGATAACGCATCACTTCTGATTGTGTTGCAAAACTATCTTTTACCGCCTCATCCTCATTTTCGAATTCTTCCAGAATTTGATATTCTTCCTTTGTCAGAGGCGTAAGTATCTCTCCAGAATCAACCGACACAGACCTTCCCAGGTATTTGCCCTTCAAGGCTACATCATAGGGCACCGGTTTGCTGGTCTCCTGGAAACTTTCACCACGGTAATGCAGAAACGGACTGTTTTCTTCAAGCCACGCCTGAAAAATCCGATAATGCACCTCGCCTTCAGTATCTTTATGGACATCTATGCCAGGCACAAAGCCAAGGAGACGACGCGCTAAGTTAGCTTCTTTCACTCGCGGAGACCGCAGACGATTTGCAATCAGATCCAAAGTATATGGCTCGCGTGCTTCAAAGAAAGCCCTAATTAGATAGTGATTGAACAACTCTTTTTCGGAGCGAGTAAAGATCAAATCGGCTATGAGAGGTAAAACCGTTTCATCTCGGAATACTGTTGTTAAAAGTGACGCCGTGGTGTCCAGCACCTGGGTAAATTCGGCACTCAAACCGTCATCCTTGCTTCCCGTTTCCAGCATCCATCTCAAAACGGACTGAACCATTTGTATGTGGTCACATATCGATAAACGACAAGAAGCGGTAGGAGATTCCTTCTCACTAGAAAGGATATCCTCCACAATCTCCATAGAGATTCGATTCCGTTCACCCAATTGCTCAAGAATAGCTAACTTCTTTATCTCATCCCGGAGTAGAAATAGGGAAGTAAACTGCAAATCTTCATGATTAAGTGAATTAACCGCAGCTTCTTTGTTATGAGCGGCTGATTCCTTGAAGACCTTCTTCAACTTGTCAATACCCTCCTCAAGCCTGAGTTGATCTAGATAGGTAATTCTTTCCTGAGTTCCAATCGGTGCTGTCATATTATTTCCCCCTCATCTTCATCATGTATCTTCACCTCTACGCAATCATACAACGTAGCTCTAAAATCTGTTTAAGTTTCGTGGTGTATAAGCTTTTCGATTTTTGGGGCCTTGTACTTTTTTATTGTTTATAAACTATATATTTTCATGAGCCTTGCACATAAATTGATTTTTTTGTAAGTAAACTGTATAATGAAATATAAATCCGTTAACTGGACTCTTCACTCGTTGATATTGAAAGATATGATTAAGATACCCTTTCAAAGATATTTCTTAACGATGAAGTCTTAGAGATTTCGCTATCAACGTCTCCCAAATACTTACAATTTAACAGCTCCATAATGCTTTTTTGCACATCCATGCCGTGCACCTGTTTTTGAGCGAAAAAAGAAAATGCATGGAACTGCGTGTTCCCCACATGCGTGGGGATTAAATGATATATGTAGATTTGGGTAATCTATATAGAAAATATGTTTACTATGTGTATTATGGTGAAATACTATATATACTAGGAAATTCTATATAGAATAAGTGTACCCCCACATATGTGGAGATGAACCGTCTGCTCGATGAATCAGGAAGCACCCCTCGTAAGGTGGGGGTAGTTCACAAAAGGTGAGAATACTATAATTGGTGGAATATGTCTTTAGAATTAGCAATTACAACTGATTATTTTAAAGATACTGGAAATCCTGAACCATTTCTTAAAAAGATATCTAAAGCCGGATTCACACATATTCATTGGTGTCATGAATATAAGACTGATTTTATTTATTCTGAATCCGATATAAATAAAATAATCATGTGGTTAAAAAAATACAACCTTAAAGTGTTAGATTTACATGCTTCGGAGGGGGTCAACAATAATTGGATCTCTGAAGATGAATCTCTTAGAATAGCTGGCGTTGAACTCGTTAAGAATAGAATTTATATGGCAAATAAATTATCATGTGACGTGATAATTCTACATTTTGAGCGTGCGCCGAATAATGAATCTGAAAAATACATATATTGGAATATATTACGTAAATCATTAAATGAGATAAAACCGTATGCCTGGAAGCATAATATAAAAATCGCTTTAGAAAATTATAGGAATGATGATTATACAGAAATAACAAGACTTTTTTCTGAATACGATTCAAGTTTTCTGGGGTTATGCTACGATTCAGGTCATGGGAACATCGGAGATGGATTGAAAATGCTTGAGAAACTAAAAGATCGTTTAATTTCAATCCATCTTCATGACAACGATGGCAAAACAGACCAGCATAAACTCCCATTTTCAGGTACTGTCGAATGGGATAAACTAGCAGAAATTTTAGACAGATCATCATACACAAAATGTATTAGTATGGAAGTAAGTATGAAAAACTCGAATATTTCAAATGAAGCGGTTTTCCTTTCGAATGCATATGTGACCGGGGTGAAGCTTTCGGAGAAGATAGGTAGAGTAAAGAGGCTTTGCAGCCTTCCACTACTCGTCAATTGTTGCGACGGCATAACCAACCCCAGCAGAGCTGCTGGGTTTAGTTAAGCGAACTGATCAAACAGAGCCGTAGATTCACTGGAGTCTATGTGCAGCAGTCGAAAATTGCTGGTGCGATTTTCTTATCCCAGGCCTTTTCGCTTCGATCGAACGCCTCGGGCTTGAGACCTGTTGTATCGTAAGGTACAGTTGGGTTCGAATCATAATCCAGGTGCCTGCTTTTATTGCTCAATTTTAATTATTTTCACACTGCATTTATTAAGAGCGTTTTCGAGTATAAAAGAAGTGGAAAAATATGACTATATCACTTTGGAGCTATGATGATAAGCTTCACAGAACAAAGACTCTTATTCTTCGAAATGATACCTTTCAGACAAAAAAAGAATTTGTCTTGGATTTCGCTGAACAACAATTGCGGGAGGAAGATAAAAGTATCATACCTTGAAACGTTCATAAGATATATAAGCATAAATATAACTTAAAAGACTATTGAGTATATTACAATCCATATAGGGGGATCCGTCATAAAAAAGAGACTAATAGTAGCTGATTTATTCTGTGGTGCAGGGGGATTCTCAGAAGGATTTAGACAAGCAGGATTTAAGATAGTCTTTGCTTTAGATTATTGGGGTCCTGCAAGAGAAACACACAAACTGAACCACCCTAACTGTAAACACATAGGCATTGATTGCTATGAAGACAACGATGGAGATATACTCAACATCAAAGTAACCGATGTTGATTTAATCGTCCCTGATGTTGATGTGATTATCGGTTCCCCACCCTGTGTTTCATTTTCTTCCTCGAACTGCGCTGGAAAAGCAGATAAAACGCATGGAATTCGTCTTATTAACAAATATCTTCAAATAATCGCAATTAAAAAGCATAAACCGGATTCAATTCTAAAATATTGGTTGCTAGAAAATGTTCCCAACTCTAAGAAAGAGCTTCAAGAGAAATACACGTTCCGAGAATTAGAACTGACAAATGAAATCCTTGAATCCTTCGGTATCCAGAAAAAGGAGACCGATCTTGCCTTAAAATTGGATATTTCTGACGACAACATCTATAACGCTGCAGATTATGGTATTCCACAAAGAAGAAAACGACTCGTTGTTGGTAATTATCCCCGACCGAATCCCACTCATAAAAAAGACGAATGGGTCAAATTAAAAACAGTAATCGATGCATTCAAGAGCGAAGTTATCACTGATCCCAACTATGCTTTTTCTATCAATAGAGAAGAATTGACCGACCATTTTTACGATACCTCTATCCATAAGTATAATTGGTTGCAGGCTCGAGATCGAAAACAACAAGCCAGATATTATGGAAAGATGGCTTTCCCTGAAGATACATCTTCGCCCAGCAGAACGGTTATGGCTATGAGAACGACCTCATCAAGAGAAGCACTGATATTTGGGGAAAATGCTCACGGCAGTTACCGCTCCCCAACCATAAGAGAGATTGCAAGCCTCATGTCATTCCCAATAACATATTTGTTCCAAGGGAAGAGCGAAGGCATAAAGTACAAACTTATTGGTAATGCAGTCTGTCCTAAGCTTGCATATGTATTCGCGAAAGAGATACTAAAAAAAGTAAAGATCGAAGTCAAACAAGACTTTAATCCCAATTCTGACAAGAGTAAATTAAAGTTCGACCTAACTGGTTGGGATTCCCGTAAGAAACAACAGAACAAACATGAAAGAGCCAATTTCGTTGAAATCGTTCCCGACATGAAGTATAAGAACTTTAGGGTAGAGTTGGATAACAATAGACCTAGATACACAGATGGTCTTATAAGGTGGTCGGCAACTATACATCATGCAACAGGTAAAAAAAATATGAAGGCGGCAGAACCATTAAAAGAGAATGTGCTCACTATGCTATATCAATTTAAAGATAGAGAAAAAATAAATTTTTTCATCAAGGCAAATGAAGAGGTCTTTGATAAAAAAATACCATGTGCAGATGTATTCCAATCAAAATATTGTTTAGTAGAACCAAACAAAAATCTCTTCACGCCAAGGGATGCCCTTGAAAATGTCAAAATGCTTGTCGATTTGTTCTTTCCGAGGGACGAATATGAAGACATATCATTGTCTAATATGAACAATGAAGAGGATGGAAGAATAATTAAGTTCGATCCTTATGACATTCCCTATGAGAACATACCAATTCGGATTGTAGCAGCGTTGTACTCTGTGATACACATCGTAGAACTAACAAAGAGAATCAAAAATAGTTATGATTAATTTGTTTCCAAGATCGAATTGATTACCAACTTATCGCCGTTGCCTTTAAAGGAATTGAACATTACTTGTATCCCATATTCTGCATACATCTCAACTTCTGTCCATAAATCTTTGGGGTTATTTATTTCTGGCTTTCGTTTGAGAACTAACAAAACCATTAGTTCTTTTACACTTCTATCAATACTTACCAAATTCACATGATTTATTGCATTATTCTTATCAATTTGTTTTTGCTCATCGAAATGATAACCTATACTAAACGCAGTATTGAATAATCCAGTTATTCCAGAATTGTCTTTGGTAAATAGTCTATAATTGTCCTTCTCACGAATAACATGGTACATAGAATCTCTATATGCTGAACGAAATTTTACGTTTCCTGCATCTGCAAAAAAATCTAAGTTCTTCATATTCACACCTCTTTGAAACTAGATATATACTCTTTCCTTTCAACGGTGAACTCTTTTGCTACTGATGCTTTCATATTTTTGTAAATATCGCCAGCAAGTTCTTGGGGTTGAGCTAAAAATATTACTTGATTATCAAGATTTGCTAGAGCTCTTCCGATACCTGCACTATGTACATCATCCAAACTCGCAACAGGAGTGTCCATCAATATCACATTGTTTCTTCCAGTAAATTGGTTCAAGCCAAGCAAGAAGCTCATTGCAAGTACTTGTTTTTCACCTTTAGAAGGATTTTTTACAGAATTATTGTCCTTTGTTTTGATAATGAAAGCGTAACTCTCTTCATCTTCGAAACCAATCCCACTGTATTCATCAGGTTTATTGGTAATCTTATTGAAAAGTTCATTTGATTTCTTTAGGATTTGATGTCTCTTTGATTCCGTCCCTATTTCCAATGCCTCATCTAGCTGCCTACTCAATTTAGAGAGGTAATCTATATTCCTAGTTATTCTATAGGTATTACTGTCATCATGACCAAGTCTTTTTATATCTCGTGTAATATCTTCTTTCTTTTTTTTAAATGATTTGATTCTGCCTTTAGCTATCTTTATTTTATCCCTATTCGTTGTGTTTTCTTCTTCTAATGAACTTATTTGTCTATTGATTTTAGCAAAATCGCCAAATTCTTCTCTTTGACTTTCTTTTTTCAATTTCTTTTTATCTTTTTCCAAGTCATCAATTTTGTTTTTCACCTCATCTAAGTTATCCATCTCCAACTCAAAATCGCATATGTCCAATAAACTTAAGGAAGTCACGAACTGTTGGTTCTCATCTTTGAGATTATCACGTTCCTTTTTGTTTTGTTCAAATAATTTTAAAGATTCTCTTATTCTTTCTTGTTCCTTTTTCAGCTCTGATTTTTCTGAATCGCTCAATTTGTGACCGCATACTTCACATATAGGAATACTTTTCTTTAGTATGTCTTCTTTAGCAGACTGGGTATCTGCTTGCATGTCACTTAATCCACAAACTTCTTGAAGATCACTAATCCTGCTATTGTTCTCATCGATGTACCTCTTTAAATCCCTCACGATGAATTTTATGAAAAAATTACTAGAATTTGATGATAATTTACTTTCTATCTCAGATTCCTTTTTGCCTTTTTTATTAATGGCTTCATTTATTTTATCTAAGTCTTCCATAACCTTAGGTAAGTTTGCATACCGAGTTCGTTGTTCTTCGAGTTTCTCGATGTAATTATTGTTATTTTCGATGGACTTTTCATGTTTTTCTATTTTTGTATCTTCATTTTTTATGCTTGTGATGATGGCCTCTATTATTTTTTTCTTTTTCTCTACTTCTTTGTTAGTTGAAGTTTGCTGGGTCAGCTCTTTATCGTATCTCTTTTCAAGTTTTGATAGATGGTCTTTTAGTATTTGTATCTGTTTCAGACCTAATAACTGTAGAATGCTATCTCTATAGTTCTGCTCGATGTTCTTTTGTGCGGTCATAAATCGGCTGAGCTGCTCACCATCGAACATGAAGAAATCAGCAAAATTTTGTGGGATTATGTGCTCTAACATCTCTTGAGCTTCGTCGACATCAAGGATATCCTCCGCGCCTTTGGATAAGTAAAGTTCAGATGATTGTTTAACACCGGGTTGATATTTCCTTTTAAGGGTATAGATATCGTTTCCATATTCGAATGTAATCTCCACAGAACACATATCTTTAGATGGGTCCAGCCGGTCATTAAGAAAATCTTTAATATCTATCTTGTCGGAGTCTTTAAAATACTCTATAGCCTCACCATAAAAACCCCACTTGATCGCATGAAATAAAGTTGTCTTCCCAAAACCATTTTGGACATTGAACAAAAAAATGTTCTTATCTGATACATTGGTAAAATCCAATGTGTTCTCACCATAATAACAGGCAAAGTTGAACAAGGTTATCTTGATTAATCTGAAATCGATCATCTTTGCACATCCTGAATTATTTGGTCTATTTCATTGACCACTTTTAGCTTGTACGCATCTGAAATATTTATATTTATCACATCTAACATCTGTTCTACTACAGCAGCATCTTGGACCGTGAATACCCGATTAATAATATCTTTAATATCATCATCCATTGAACAGTCACTCCATCGAATCTATAATAATATCCCCGTATTCAAGTTTTTTAATCATATTTTCAGCCTCATTAATAGCGTTATCCATGAATATTGATATTCTTTGAAGCTGATTCTTTATAAGTGTAATCTCATAATCTGATAGTTTCCTTTTACCAGATCTCAGTTCATTGACAGGACGTGGAAATACAAACATATCATGGACAATTGCAAATTTTTTATCATCATGCAATCTGAGAATCCTGCCCCTTCTTTGAATATATTCACGAGGGTTACGCGAACTTGTAAGAATTATCGCAGAATCGCAAACGGGTATATCGATTCCCTGGTCAAGACATTTTATTGCAACAAGGAATTGTAAATCTCCATTCTTGAACGAATCGAATACATACTCTTTATTTTCAGAATGTAGGTTTCCATAAAATTTACGACATTTAAATCCAGCTCTTTCGATTATTTTTGTAACTTCGTTCATATGTTCTTTGTCATTGCAATATACAAGACATTTGTTCAGAGAATCACCCTCCTCTACAAGTATCTTTTTAAGGACCCTGAACTTATCTTCGCATTCTTTGATTATATCTGCTCTTTGGTTCAACAATCTTTGTAAGTAAGTTCCATTTTCAATGTTCCGAATATCTATATGACCACCCTTCGTTTCTATTGCAATTTGCTTTTTGATCTTTTCAGATAGTTCTTCATATCTATCTAATTCTTCCCCTTCTAAAGAACAGTCGTGAAGATGATATTTGTATTGACATAGACAAGGTTCATATCCAATTGGGGGTCTTATTGCTTTTTCCATATCCCAAACGAATATTGGCTCCTCACCAAAATATTCCTGTATCGCACTGTTACCTTCTTCATCCCATGCCCTTTCAGGGGTCGCACTAAGGCCCAATCGGTATTTAATACCAGTCAATTTGGACAACATCTTTCTATTCTCAGAAGAACCGATCTCATGAACTTCATCAATGATCAGATACATATTTTCTAACAAACTACCAATCTTACTTAAGAACTCATTGCCCCTCATAGTACCAAACACAACGATTATTATTAAAAGGACATTCTCCCTTATAGTTTGACGATTTTCTCTTTCAATGTTCATCTTCCATCCAGTATTAGAATAACATAGTATCATTCTCTTTGGAACCTCAGCAAAAACAAATTTGCACTCTTCTACCCACTGATCAGCTAGTTCTCTTTGTGGTACACCAATAAGTAAGAACTTCGATCTCAAATCAAGTTGTTTTATTGCATTCAAAGCGGTGAATGTTTTACCAGTACCTGTTGCCATCTCCAAGATCCCAACATGTCCATTGTCAACCCATGCTTGGATTGCTTCTTCTTGATAATTTCTTAATGACTTCTTTGTATTTTGATTCCATGCATCTGGATCTTCATGAGAAATATAACCACAATATCCAGAATTTTCATCGTATTTTATATTTGATTCTCCATCAATGAAATCGATTTCGTCATGAGGATTTGGAACATTCTTTGATCTAATAGAAATGAGGTCTTTCTTTAAAGCACTAGGTAAATCCATCACTTCACTAGTATTATCATAATTCGACCAAATTTTGTTAAAATCATCCATTGCCGAATTTATAAACTCCTTGTGTCCTTTTTCCCAGCTTCTATGAACACAAAATGATTCTCTATTTTCTTTCCAAGCTTTCCATGTTTCATTGATAGATCCATCGATTTGAATCCTACTACCATCGTAATCTTCAAAGATTAAAACTTTTTCATGGAACAAAGAATCTCCTGAGGATAAATAATTGCCATTCTTATCTTTATTAACACCAATTTTTATCTCGAGTTTATCATTTGCAATCAACCATGCTAAAAGCTCAAATCTTTTTTTGATAACATCGCTTTCAAAATCTTCCTTACATGCATCCCATTTTTCATGCAATATGGCATCGATTTTCTTAGTACCACTATTTATTGCATCAACATCTTCTTGGGAAAGTTGACTACCTATGATTAAATACATCTTTTCTCCATTTTCAACAAAGGCACTTATTCCTCGTGCAGCTGCCGCAATCGCTGTTGAAGAAAAAAAGCCTGCAATTCGATAGTAATATCTAGATCTACTTAAAGCTGGGACAAAAAAATCTTGGATTAGATCGTGCGTAGCACTACTATATCTTGTAGACCATGTAAAATCAAATAATCTCTTTGTTTCAATCATCCAATATATCCTCATTTATCCCAAGAACGATTTTCCTTCTAATCTTATCAAGTTCAATTTCATGAGAATTATCATATTTTGATTCATGAGATTCTAACCTTTCAATGATATTCTCCACTTTTCTCCACTCATCCTCATCAAAAGTCTTCTTTAAGCTTTTTAAGGTCCTGAGCATACTTTTGTTACCACTGTACACTTCAATCGTTCTTAGTAGATTTATTAATTCTTGATTTTCATAATCAATCCTTTCAATCTTTTCATTTATGTCCTGAGGAGTTCGGAATAAATGAGAAATACTACTAATCTCATCAAACCTTAACAAGCCTGTAAACCCTAGAATATCATAACATTTCTCATCAAGTAAATCTATTGTCTCATCGAGAACAATCGGAATCAGTTCCATAATATTGTCAGCGAATTCCCACTTCTCATTGATTAAAATTGGGTATTCTGTACTAAGTTCATCTAATACATAAACACAGATAAAAAGATCATCAAGGAATCCTTCTGGACCGTCGTCATCAGGAATGTAATCGTCAGGTATCGCAAAATAACTAAAACAAGAGTTTATTTTGAACTTTGCCTCCCATGTCAGTTCTTTTGAGGTGTAAATTTTTTGGAGTAAATTGAATAAACGCGGAATGTTCTTTAAAAGTGATTTGTATTTTCCTTCATACCTATAAAATATCTCATCAAGCATATCAGAATAAACTTTTGATTCACTTTCAATCATGCATAAACTCCATATACCTTTTAATCTCTCCAAACTCGTGGTGCGTTCTGATAAGAGATCGAAGGGTCGTCATTTGGTGGGTACTAGATTCAATTTTCAATATTGAATCTGCTTTTACAGCAAGCATAGCATAGAGCAATCGACGTTTTTCTTTACGGTTCATGAGCGTTTTAGTCTTGTCCTGATCATACAAAAAATCAAATAAAGTAAACTTACTAAAACCTACTAGATCAAGGATTTTCTCAGTTTTATCTTCGAGAATATCTGAGGCTCTGTTAACAACATCATAGATCAATTGAAAAATATCATCCTCAAAATCAAGGTCTCCTATGTTGTCCAAAATGATGTTCTTTGATACTTTATCTCTTATTTCTTTGAGTACGTAGGCACATATGTATAAGTCATCAAGGTATCCGTCCTTGCCTCCTTTGTCAGGAATTATGTCTTCTTCAAGTACAAGATAGGAAAGAGCTGCATTAACAAGCATCTTTGTATACCACTGGGATTTATTATTGCAACCAATATTACATAACAATTGATAAAAATCAGGTAAATATTTTAAAATATCTTCATCATCTTGGTAATTATCAACTGCATGCTTAAGGTGATAATGATAAGATTTGTTTTTAGGACCTTCCTTTTTTTCGAGGTCAATACCGTTATCCATATAATAACCCTACCTGAATTAGTAAGAAATACATGATATGATTTAAAATATCTAATTAATATTCAATACTTTTACTATATGTATAGTGCATACAATATAGTTTTAATTGTATAGATACCGTCTTGTGTAGTAGTGAATTTCTGATTACTTATTGCAATATCTTTTTGTAATTTTTCGTTGGGCATAATCTCTAACATTATGCGCCACAAATAAACGCTGATGTCAACGAGATTTTTCTTGCAAATCGATAGATATGAAAGCATTAATTTTAGTTATATGCGTGCATTATATATAAATATATTTATATTGTGATAGATGTTCACGATACAAAAAGCCGTACAAATCACCTTTATTGCACGAATTATGTTGGCAAAACCAACAATCTATAGATAATCGTTCATCTCAATCATCACCTTGAATTACTTTCTTGACACGCTTTGCACAACCTAAAACATCCTTTTTGATCTCGCATTCCCACAATACGATAACCTTCCAACCATCTTCTTCGAGATTATGTATCTTCTTAGCGTCTCTTTCTTTGTTCTTCTCGAACTTCTTTAACCAGAAATCAGTATTTGATTTCGGAAGAGGAAGATTACAATGATGACATCTATGCCAGAAACAACCATTGACAAAGATGGCGATTTTACGACCAGGGTATGCTATATCTGGTCTACCTGATGCTTTCTTCCAATGAAGTCTATAACCTGAGATACCAATCTGTCTCAAAGATTTTCTCAATACTAACTCCGGTTTAGTGTCTTTGGGCACATTGGCGCTCATTACTTTTGATGTAGTTTCTAATTTTGGTATTGGAGCTCGGCCATCTCTAATATATTTCATGGTTTCATATTTTGATTTCCTTAAATAAATATTCAACTCATTTGGAAAATTTCAGCTTCAATGAAACTTGTGGAAAGTGGCTACCCAAAATCGCAACTACAATTGCACTGCACCGCTAGCGGTCTTCTTGCTCTCCAAAACCAGCGCACAGTAACGTAGCCGCAGGTCTTATTTCTGCAAGGTATCAGTCGTGTAAAATAAAAATAAAAAGGAAGTCTCAACCCCGCCTATTTCTTAGCAGCCTCAAGCTCTTCCATCAACATCTTCTCGTACTTATCGGCAGCATTTGCTTTTGTAGGTACCGGTTTCATCCTCTTGCGCCCCGCCTTCTTCGCAGGTGCCTCAGGCGCAGTCCTTGGTCTCGCCTTAAACTTGATATTCTCCTTTACCCCGAACAACTCCTGGTCGGCAAAAGTAAGCAGCACACCGATACACATCAGTGCTGAACCGATCCACACAGCACTGATAAGCGGAATCTCCTTGATCACGAAATTATATCCGTCATCGATCCGGCCGCCATACTTTACATGGTATGTCTTGAAAAGCTGCTCATCATCCATGATATTTGTCCACTCCACCCGCTCGAAAGTGCCATCCAGGTCCCCATCATTAAGCTCGATCCAGAAAAGTGCCGCACCTGTCGATATCTTCTTGCCGTCCCTGTAGAGGTTGATGTGGAAAGCATTCTTTGTCAGGCCTTCCACCATCCTGTCACCAGTGCTCACAGTATGTATTGCATCCCCATTGTTAAGTACCAGCTCAAGACCAAGAGGATTGTCACTGTAATCTTTATAATTACCATAATCGTCAAGCACCCCGGTGCTGACGTACTGTATCTCACCCAGCTCAGAGTCAGAATAATTCATCCTGTAGGTCACGTCAAAGGACTGGCTAACAATAACCCCGAGTAACAGCAGGATCGTACCCAGGTGTATCAGGGTTATACCAGCGGGCTTGATCAATCGTTTACTGTCCTTCGTACCCTTGACATCCAGCACGAACCTGTACACAATAGCTGCCAGCGAGAACAGGAAGATAGGCGCATAGCTAAGCAGCGACAGGCTGCCCAACATCTGTGTGATACCCGAAGCAGACTTAAAGAACGGGCTGGAAGGGTTTATCACGTAATATTCAGGTCCGGGGACAATGAATGCAAGGATCACACTGAGCAATAATATGACAGCCGCAGCAATAAGATACTTCTGTGCCCCGATCTTCTTTACAATAGGCTTATACGGCAGGCACACACCGATAATAAACATCAGCAGCATAGTGAACGGGTACGCCAGCGTATTGAAAAATTCCCTATCTGTGGGATTAGCGTTCAGGTCCATCACCAGCTTGGAATAGATAGGTGCCGTAATGCCAAAGAAGCAAATAAAGGAGAGGACAATAAATACTATGGCTGTCAGGTCGAACATGTGGGACAGGGTGAACAGTTTTCCTCTTCCCCCTTCTTCATCCTTTGCATCCTTGATCTTCATAAAAGACAGGTATAGTACAACAGCCAGCAACAGGATAGTTGACCAGAAAAAGATACTGGCACTGGGCAGCGCACCCACATCATGGGTGGATGAGACAGCACCGCTGCGGGCCACCCAGCCTGCATAGAGTGTTGAGATAAAAGTAAGTGTACCGAACAGGGGGGTGAGCACCTCATACTCGCTGCCGGTCCTGTACTTGTATGCCATGTGCATGTACATAGTGGTTATCATCCACACGATGAATGGTGTGGTCTCATAAGGGTCCCATGCCCAAATATTGCCAGTGCCTGATAGTGTACCCCACTGGGCAAGCTTGTATATCCAGGCACCACCGAGTATCAGGGTAAGGGACATGGAGAACCATGAGAAACGTATCCACTGGCGCTGCACTTTCTCCCATTGCTTGCCTACGCCACTTGTTATCATGTAGGACAGGGCAGCAGCAAATGGTATCAGTGTGGTGGCGTATGCCACGAACTGGGACGGCGGGTGTATGGCCATTATGGGGTCCTTTAATATGGGACGCAATCCAGCACCCTCAGACATTGCATAGTCCACAGGGATATTATACTGGCTGCCCCAGAGATCGAACCATGTCTGGAAGGGGTACATACTTGACTTGTAAGCTATCACGTAGGTGAACAGGGCACCCACAGCCAGCATTATGATCAGCATGCGCCTGAAGAACCTGGATTCCGTGTCATATCGTTCGCTTATCCATAATATTTGCAAAAATACAAGTGCGGTCCAGAACAGCATCGCGCCATCCTGCACCGCAATAGTAGCTGCCAGTTGATAGAATGTGCTAAGTAACGTAGATGAGTTCTGGGAAACATAGGTAAACCTGAAATCAGAACTGAGGAAATAATAGATCAACAGCAGCATGGTCAGGACTGATAACAGGGCCGATATCCGGATGGTCCATCTGGCCGAAACTGTTATTTCCTTTGCTCCTGAATATTCACGGTATAGCAGCAGTAGTATGGATAGTAAACTGAATAGCAGTGTGGTGTTAAGAAGAAATGTTCCCAAATTCGTCATAAATCTTACCGGTTTTTTTTCAACGTAAGGAAATTATTAACTAATTTCGATATAGATATAGGTAATTGATTTTAGTTTCAATCATATCTTTTGACAGGATTTACAGGATATACAGGATTGGATTGTATCCTGTCAATCGTGTTTATCCTGTCTGAAATTTTCATTTTCTTGAAAATTCCACGCTCGATGACAATCACATAGGATTTATAGTATTTCAATCTTTTTAGGAATACTACTATCATGCAAAACACGACAACTTTAAATTTATGCAGTTTCAATTGCAGACGGGTTGATTATTTGAAAGTATTCAAATGTAAGATATGCCAGGAAGGTTATCTGGGGGATGCACCGCCTACCCACTGTCCGTTCTGTGGTGCCCACCAGCAGTATATGATCGAGGCCAGGGACTTTGAACTCCAGGAATACACATTGACCGATGTATCCCGCAGGAACCTGGAAGAAGCACTAAATCTGGAGGTCAGCAATGCAGAATTCTATTTCTGTGCAGCGGACAGGGCAGATAATGTGGCCGATGCCACCATGTTCAAGCGTTTGGGCAAGGTCGAGTCCGAACATGCCTCCACCATTGTCAAGGAATTGAGGAAACAATCCCCCGATATCATCAGGGACAAAAACATGTGCAGTAACATGAACCTGGACAACCTGGAAGAATCCAACCAGCGGGAGACCAATGCGATCCGCCATTATACCCGGTTTTTGGGCGAAGCAACTGAAGAAAGGATAAAAGAGATATTCACTGCTATTATAGAGATCGAAAAGGATCACCTGAGCCTTACTGATGGCAGGTTTTAGAGTTGGGAAAAATCCCAACTCAATATTATTTCTTCAATTTTTTAAACACATACCCGGTAAGCACCAGACTCAGGACTGCACTCAAAGCCGCGAACCCCGGTACCTTTGTATCCGGTGTTTCCGTTGTTGTCGGTACTTCAGCCGCTTCATCTGATTCGACCACGATGTCAATGGTATGTTCAGAGAATTCAGGTATATACATCATGATCTGTGCCTGTTCCCTTGTCTGCTGGGATATCCAGCATGTGGCAGTGGTAGCATTGAAGACCAGCTCGGGATCGTTTACACATGCCATGCGAGTACCATCGTAGTGAATCCCAATCCTGTCCATTTCCTGCAGCATAAGGGATGTATTGTCCAGGTTGAAAGCCATTATCCTACCTGCCGGATCAGTGCAATTGACCCGTAATTGTATCATATCCTGTGTCATTGACTGCAACTCTACGTGCATCTCTTCAGCATAATTCACTACACTCATCGAACCGCCTTTACCCAGACTGACCTCTGCACCTACCCGGTTCCCTGCCATCTCTCTGACAAACATCCCGTGTACATTATCCAGGCCCTGCCCTTGCATATTCACAGGTACCGCCCGCACCACAACAGAACTGTCTGCTTGTGAAGTGATGGATATCGGGCCATTGTCCCTTGAAATATCAATTGTATCAACGGAGGCAGAGATTATATAGACCACGATATCAGAATCTTCAACCTCGATCTTTACAATATTCTCTTCTTCCGATACGGTAGTCCCATCTGCGAGATCGAAATTGATAGCATATTCACTGGAACTGAAAACATTGATCACAGCAGCCGGATTATCATGTATCCGGATGAATGTTGTCCCGTCTGTATCTGCTATCGTGGTCAGTGTCATGGCCTCGCTGACCTGGGTGCTGTCATAATCAAACCCGTCCACAACGATCGAATCGAATATTTCCACACCGGCAATGCCGTAGTTGGTAATCTCACCTGTCAGATTATCCACATCGAAAGTGATATACTGGCCGTACAAACATGCGCCACTGTGCATGAACCCCATGCCCTGCATACCTGCATCCTGGCGTAGCGTTTGCCCCGTCCCCATCATATCACCGGCACTAAAATTCTCACCAAATCGACGTCCCATATCATCTCTCATCGGCCCGCCCATCTGGCACAGACCGGAATTGATCATAAGCACGACCATTAGAACCGATACACTGATCATTATAAAGTATTTTAATTTCATATGCTGCCTCCCATTTTACTTAGTTTTCACTGATTACAAGATGTATTAAATTGAATATTAATTTATCCTCATACCCGGGCTTACAGTATCTCCGAACAATATGTCCATATGAGATAGCCCCCTCCATCCCAACACACAAATATTTGAAAAGATGTGGACATACTATCAATGGCTCCCTGATGATCCATCAACCTACACCTCCATGTTGCTGAGTCATGGAAATGGCCATCTAATCATATATTCTTTGATCGTGCTACACACTCAGATATCAGGCTACGGTATGTGCCATATTATGTCCCATTCTTACAGGTACTGATATCAATGGAATTTTTAGAGGAATGTCTGAACTAACTATTACGCATGTCAAGAATTTCCATTTACCAGTAACTGCTTTTTCTCCCGTCCAACCATGAATCCAAAATCCCTGGGGGTCGCCATAGAAATCTTCATCGGTATAATCGAAGGCTAATACGACATCTTTCTCATTTAATCCAAATCGTGTTCCTAATATTTCTACAGTTTTCAGGTATTCCCAGTAGATGTTTGATATTGGTACGTTTTTTATTGCCAAATGGAGTGAGTCTACACGATTTCCAACGGTTTCTACGTAAGTGTTTGCAACAGAAGCCTTTAGGAGTTTTCGCTCATAGTCACGACCCCAAACGCCGCTTCGCTCTGTACGGGGCATCATGGATGATGCTTCTGGTTTTTGTATTTCTGTTAGTTTACACATTTCTAGATTTATTCAGGTGTAGGGTGCATAATATAGATCTGTAAAATTGAAATCATGCATCCATATATTTAGTATTCCCAAGCACCAGCCACTGGAATAAGAGCACCAGTAAGATAGTGTGGACTATCAGTGACAAGCCATTTGACTACTTCTGCAATTTCATCAGGTCTTCCCGGTCTACCAAATGGTATTTGTTCCGCCATCTCTTGACGTTCCAATTCTGTAGTAGCTCCCTCTTCAATTAAACCCGGACAAATTGCATTTACTCTGACTCCTGAAGAAGCTAGGCTGGCAGCTAATGACTTTGTCAAAATTACAATTCCTGCTTTTGCAGCGCAGTATCCTGTAGACATACTCCATGCCTTGAGATTTTCAACGCCTGAAAAAGCAAAATTGATGATATGTCCTTGGGATGCGCAAATTTTTTCCCTTGCAAAATATGTAGTATTAAAAGAAACCTGAAGATTCATATTAACAGATTCCGACCATTCTTCGGGTGTAACTTCGAGAACATCTTGATAATAAAAAGGCCCAATAGTATTTACTAAAACATCAATACTTGTGAATTGTTTCACTACTGCGTTTACCATTTCTTTTGCTTGCTTTGGATGAAGCAGATTAAAACAAAATAATCCAGCTTCAACACCCATTTTTTGTACCTCTTCTTTAATAATTTGAACCGCAGCAGAATTCTTATGATAATGAGCTGCAATGTTGAACCCCTCAGAAGCAAGAGATATGGCTATAGCCTGACCAATATCTGAACTTGCACCTGCTATTAATGCTGTCTTTGTACCCATCTTTGCGTTCCTCCTTTTATAAAGTGATATTAAATAAACGCCAGACTTTATAAAAACCCTTTCTAATCTTTGCTTTAGTTAATTATGTGGTCATGATAGCGATTTTCCGAAGAAATGGAATTATCTATTGAATGTTATTTCAGTCCCACCTTAGTGTGCGCCTATTCTCTGTATATAACCCATCTTCGTCAGATTAAAATCAAAACACTATCAGTAAACCTCCCCCTTTTTCGAGTCTGTTCTACAACTATTTAATCCCGATTGAGTTTAAGTATCGACTCTCCCTCAAATACTTACAATTGAAGTGCCCCACAATGCTTTTTTGCACATCCGTCAAGGGCATAAGCTTCTTACCATCACATTTAGTGCCCCTCACACCCAATTTCGCAACTTCACATCTCCCAAGCGTACTATAGACCTTCCTCACACTACCCACATCCTCAACCGAAGCTTCTCTGAGCCTGTTTGTAACAGTCACATCCAGCAGATAAGCCAAAATGCATATCGTATAATGTGCACGGACATGCTCATTGCTATACACAAATGTCGGCCGGAACTTAAGGAAAGACTTCACTTCCTTGAATCCCTCTTCCACCCTATTCTTGTCCCTATAGGCACTGATAAGTTTTTCCGGATCGAGCCTGAACTCCTCAGGCTCTGTTGTTTCCGCGATATTCGTGATCAAGATCCACATACCATCCGTCAGCATTGCCTTTTCAATCGCCCCCTTTTTCCTTTTGTATTTGAGATTGAAAGTCCGAACCTCAGAACCCCCTTTCGTAGTTATGACCACGCTCTCAAGGATATACTCCAAATAGCCATTCACCTTAAACTTCTCCAGCACCCCATCAATCCTTTTTTCAGTCGGCTTTTCATTACGGCTCTTTTTCGCCTCCATGAGAGCGTTTTTCTCTTCCTCCAGTTCCTCTATCGCCTTCCCTATGAGCTTTTCCCTGGCCTTTCGCTGATTCACTAAAAGCTCTGAGTTAAACACCAGTATGTGCCGTCTGCCACTGCTATCCACTCCCAGGTCTTCGTAATATGTGTTATCATCGTATTTGGTCAAACCCTTCGAGATTATCTTATTTTCTGTGGTCTTTTCTGTAAAGTTCTTGAATCTCTCAGGCTTAAAACCTTCAACTCCGGTCAACTGGTCTTTGTCCAGGGCAGTAATGTACAGGTAGTTCTTGCTGTCTTCCAGATGCTTCAGGTTGTCATCTGAGACCATTCCGCGATCGAAAACCATGATAACTTTTGGTAAATTGAATTTTTTTTTCCATCGATCAGCATTTCCTGTAAGCGTTTTGACATCGGCAGTATAATCTTCAAGAATGTCCCAGGAAAATGGGTAACCTTTTGAGTTAATGAGAAGTGAAAGAACAATCTTTTTGTTTTTGAACCCGTTCGCTTTGGTCATACCAGGACCGGCAAGCTGACAGTTTTTACCTTCGAAATACGAGTCAGAAAGATCATAGAAAATGATTCGCATGCTCTCTTCATCCGAACTTTTCAGCGTTTTGTAAAGGTATTGCTCGATTTTTTCTTTTTGCTGCTCGATCACTGTGAGTTCACGGTATATCCGGGATTCGTTGAAATGTGTTCCATCAATCCCTAGAATGTGGTTGCAGGTAGTTGTGTTGAACCAGTCAACGGCAGAGAGGTAACTTCCCGGATCTAAACAACGGTAGAAGGTGAGGATCTTAGCGATATCACTGGTTGATATGTCTTTGTTCCGGGTTTTGCTGGTTTCTTCTGGTAATGGGAATTGCTTTGAGAGACACCACTCTTCATCCCATAAGTGGTTCAAAAATGCTATGTCAAGGTAATGCCAGTGGTCTTCGAAGATCAGGTCATCAAAGGTTGTGACGACTGTTTCAGGGCTTTGGGTTATTTTTAGTGCATTGCGTATTTGCTGTGCCTGTAGTGGGGTGAGTGTCCCGAGATAGAACAGAACTTTCTTTTTGCTCTTTTTTCCTTCCCGATAGGATTCTGCAATGGAGTAGTAGGTGTAGGTTTTGCCGTTCTTTTTCCGTGACTGTGCAAGTAATTGAATGGTCTTCACTTAATATTTATTATAAATCGTAAACAATATAAAGCTTTTTGTTATCAAATCTGTTCCACATAAAAAATATAAAAAAAGTTATTTATTTACTAAAAAACGAGATGAGTAGTGATTGTAAGAAGTTATTTATGGGGTGAAAAAGTAGAATTTATATGGGAAACTGACGAAGATGGGATATAAACTACGCATAAAGACGCAACCGATTATTCCATCTAAAAGAAGGTGTCACGTACGACTGGGAAAATGTAAACGGTTTCCCGGCATTGAAGGAACGCAGAAAAAATTATCTTTTCATTGCTTCAGCGATTCGTTCTGGAAGGGAGTCAAGCCTCTCAT
The DNA here is from genome assembly GCA_014237145.1 of ANME-2 cluster archaeon. NCBI lineage: Archaea > Methanobacteriati > Methanobacteriota > Methanomicrobia > Methanosarcinales > ANME-2 cluster archaeon. Next base: position 17,339 of record JAAXOC010000065.1, on the reverse strand, counting down.
TAATTCCACTTATAGAATCATTGATAGTATCGAGTTTACTAAGTCCATCAAGCTTATCGAGTTTAGTAAGTCCATCAAGCTTATCGAGTTTACTAAGTCCATCAAGCTTATCGAGTTTACTAAGTTTATCAAGCTTATCGAGTTTACTAAGTTTATCTAGCTTATCGAGTTTTACATCGATGCTACCTAATTTTATATCCTGGCTACTTAGTAAACTGTTGCCTTTATCTAACCTGTCGCTGATCTCTCGCATATCATCAGTAACTACCCTTCCAAACGGATAAGGTAAATTAAGATCATCTGCAAGCTCTTTTGTTTCAATTTTGGTATCCGGTCTGACTATTTCCAAATCATGAATGAATTCTGAAACTGCAGATTCAGGCCCGCTGACCATAATTTTAACTGACCCATCAGAATCATTGAAAACTAATCCATTCAGCCCTCTAATCTTTCCATTGGTTTCTACAATCTCCCTGTATCCAACCATTTGGACATGATCAGTTACTGTTGCATAGATGCTTTTTACTGCGGCTACCATTATGATATCCTTTTTTGTTACGAAAGTATTATAGTTTTGTGGTAATTGCCCGAATTTCCGAGGGGACCACCCTTTGCAGATGTCAGGAACGTGGAAGAAATGTGGGAAGAGCCTACCGGTAAGTTCAGTTCCTTTTATTTACGCTACAAATGACCTCTTAATTATGATTTTACAGAACACTTTTTATATCTCCTTTAATAATATCAATATGAGGCCTATAACACATGGATAAGCTTATTATCTGCATCGACCGCGACGACGATATCGGATATAAGGCAGGTGAGACCAGTCCGGTTATCGGGCGGGAAAAAAACCTTGAAGCTGCAATGAAACTTGGTACAGCCGACCCAGAGGATTCTGATATCAATACCATATACGCTGGTGTGAAACTATATGATGAACTGGTGGAAAACGGGCTGGATGTAGAAATAGTATCCATAGCAGGGGACCGTGATGTGGGTCTGATCTCTGACCAGAAGATATCTGACCAGCTTGACAGTATCGTGGCAGAATACGATGTCAAGAACGCCATCCTCGTCTCCGATGGGGCAGAAGACGAATCAGTTTTGCCCATTATACAATCCAGGATAAAAGTGGACGGTGTCCACCGGGTCATAGTCAAACAGAGTGTAAACCTGGAAAGTACATATTACATATTAAAGACTGCTTTCAATGACCCGAAAATATCCCATTCCTTCTTCGTACCGCTTGGCTTGGCTGCAGTAATATATTCAATCTTCCTCTTTGCAGGCGATCCAAAATACGCATGGGCCGCTATCCTGGGTGCTATCGGTGCTTATATGCTGTTCAGGGGTTTCGGACTTGATGACGTACTGGAAGAATTCAAATCCAATATGAAACAATCACTGGTCACAGGTAAGATATCCTTTATCACTTATTCCATTGCCTTGATATTGACTGTCATAGGGACAATAATAGGTGTTGCCAGATTCTGGGAATATTATACCCGGGTAGATATTTTCGTTGGCATAATAATACTTCTCATGGTATTTGTGAACATATCCATATGGTGGTATGTAGCGGCAGGCTGGATAGCCACTATTGGCAGGATGATCGATCTTCAAAGGGAAGGCAATAATTACAAACGGCACTGGTCTTACCTGTTCTTCCTGTTCTCATCAGGATTGTTGTTCTGGGGTTCCAGTACCTTCATACTCTCGGTAAGTAGTTCTGTGGATGAATTTTACATCACATCCGATACTGGTCGCAATCTTCTTGTATTGTCAATTGTCGGTGCCATTATCATATCACTAATAGGTATATGGATATCAACGAGGACATCAAATGCCCGAAACCAGCAAGAAACAACATAATATCGATGCCGTTGTAATCGGGGGCGTAGGGTTTAACCCGGATGATTACGATTTTGTGACAATCAAAGTAAATACTCCCTACGGCAACGTAAAGGTAAAAACCGGGAATGTACCTCACCGAACCAGGATACTGAAACTTGCACTGATACAGAGGCATGCCAATGATGATACCTCATCGGGTGCAGAACACCTCCCCCCACACAAGCTCAATTACAGGGCCAGTGTATGGGCTGTAAGATCACTTGGTGCCAATAGGGTAATAGCTACTAATTCAGTTGGTACCATGGGCAGCCATCCCGCGGGAAGTTTCCTGGTAGCCGATGATTTTATTGACCTGACACGGTCAAGGGTGAATACATTCTATGATGACAGGACAGTCCATGTTGATATGACTGAACCTTACTGTCCAGAGATCAGTGCCTGCCTGCTTAGTTCCCTGGAAAACAACCATATGGAACCTTTCAGGGGTGTGTATGTCTGTACTGAAGGGCCAAGGTTCGAGACTGCTGCAGAGATACGCATGCTTGGAACCTTCGGGGACGTGGTAGGTATGACTGGACTACCTGAGGTTGTGTTGGCGCGGGAGTTGGGATTGTGCTATGCATCATTGTGTATCATTACCAATCAGGCATGCGGACTTGCCGGAAATAAACTGACTGTCGATGAGGTCCTGGAAATGCTGGAAATAAAACAGGAAACACTTCGCACCATCCTGCTGGATGCAATTATATCGTTACCTGCCCACAGCAATTGCGGCTGTAAGGACGCAATCAAAGGGGCTATTATCTGATCATGTGGTTACTATCTGATCCATTATGTCGGATTGTCGTGTTTTTCGATTGCCTCTTCCACAGTCATTTTGCCTTTTGCAACTTTTCGGGCCAGGTCCCTGGGTATGGTGGTCTTTCCTTTGGAATATTCACGGCTGTATTCCTGGATTCGCTTGATCTCACCCATCGAGGGCTCAACTTCCTGCTTCCCGACACTGGTTCCTTTAAGCCTGGCAATGTTGATAGCTGCAATGATATCTGACATTTCGGAACCATGGATTCCGCGACCCATGGATGGCGATGTGCCAATCTCACCCACCACTTCTACATTGACACCCATATCCTGGATTGAATTGATCAACCGGGTCCTTACAAGTCTTGCCCCGTTCCCGATCCTGATAGCAATGTCCTTACCAGGATAATTTTCCAGTATCTGTCGCACCAATCCGGGCACGTCACGGGCCGGTACATGATACACTTCGCTTACCGGGCCGTTTTCCAGTACTGCAACTCCAGGGTTCTTACCAGGATCCAAAGACTTTTTATTATTTCCTGGAACGATTTATAACCACAGAGTGCACAGAGAGCACAGAGAAACAATAACGCTCTGTGTGTTTAGTCCGGATGTATATTAATATAATTGTGAATTAACAATATCAGGATATCTTTTCATGGGATGTGCATAATCTTATTTTCCGGATTTCTTTGCCAGTTCCTCGACCACATCCTGTGGTAGTGCCTTTGCAAGATTTAATTTGGTCACGCACCTGGTTGGAATGTCTCTTTTCTTTGCTTCTTCACGTAATGACTTGGCATCGATTTTCTTAACAAGTTCTTCAATCTCCATGTAAATAACACCTCTATTCCAATATGAATTCAATCCAATTCCAATATAAATTCTATTCCATAACTAATGAATGTTATTGTGTCAGGTCAGCCTTGGTAAAATTATACTCATTGGTAATATTTACACTAAAAGGCAGGTCACCGGAATGTGCTTTAAGTATCAGTTCACCCAGCTCTTCTTCCATAATCTTGCTTATCCCAATAATGGATGTGGTTGGTCTGGGATTCACATCTATCACCCATGGCTTATCAGCCAGCACAATATCCACTCCAACATATCCCCGGCACCCCAGCGCTTCTGCACTACGCTGCGCTGCTCGGAATAACTCCTGGTTCCTGCCTGTGTCTACTCCAACCGTGCCCCCGTTGTACTGTATCTCGCTGCCAATGCTGATATTCTGCCGGTTAACTGTCAGCGGCAGGGTAAGGGGGGACTGAGCCCGGGGCTGGGTATCATTTCCCACAATCAGGCTGGCGCTCAGGTGCCCCCCTTCTATATACCTGGTTGCCACAAAACCTTCGGGTATCATGGTGGCGCAGGAATACCTGGTAAGGGTGGTATCTTCTGAAGCACATCCCCATCTGGGTTTGAGTACTATCCTGTCACCAAGGGAAAATATATTCTGCTCACCGGATATTGTTGTGGCAGGGACTTTTATTCCTTTATTTTCCAGTATCCTGGTACACTTTAGTTTATCTGCACACAACCTGACCGAACCTGACGGGCATCCCAGGTTTATTGTATTCTTCTCTACCATTTCTGTCAGGTCACCCAGCAGTTCATCAGGTGCCACCACCAGGGCTGCATCACACTGTGCTGATAATTCCTCAACAGACCGATCAAAGTCCTTTGTCTTAACCGCAGTGCCTACCGGTAGTACCGGGCCGCTGGTCGGGTATACCACTTTATGGCCTGCGGCTATGAAACTTTTGGCAAGTACATCCAGCATGGCCCTGCCTTCCAGCAGTATGGTACCTCCCTCGCCTGCACCCACCGCATACTCGGCTACCATTATATCCATTGGGCAAATAATACGCCTTATTGCATTTTAATATAATTGTTCTGTTACCAAATCAGCCGTAATAATGGGCAATGTCCTGTTTGTTTGTCTTTTCTCTTTTATGCTTTAAGGGGTCAACGATCCTGTTTTGGAAATATGATGCATCAAAATTGATGCTCGTGATATTAGTATTTCTTTCAGGCGCAATACCACCATTAAATTCAAAGATGTTCCAGCAAATGCGCCCGCAACAAATCTGGCACTGAGATTTTACAACACCCAATAACACAACACGACTGCACCCACTGCTCGCGAGTGTGGTGTGGGCGCAGTCAGGAACACGAGCGGATAGGGATCTGAAGCGATGATTTTTAATGTGCGTGGATACATAAAGTTGGCAGGCGCAGGAAATGGTCGAACAGGTTGAGTTCACAGGAAAGGCGTAAGTGGTGAGATCGAAGAACAAAGAGAGGCGGTGAGGTAATTCAGGGATAATTTTGTGATCCATAATGACAAGGAAGAAGCACAAGAAAATGCTCCCCCCAGCCGTATTTACTTGGAGTACATAAAGTTATACTTCATGTGCAAAAACAAAGACCAGAACCTGCAAATACCTTTTAGTAATAGGATCTACATCATGAAAAAAGACATAGCCCATCTAAAATATACTCCCAAGCAGATTAAGAAAAAAACACGAAAAATCTCTCGCAAGATACTTGCAGAATCTGAAAACATTGATAATGGTAATTTTAATAGCATCGCAATACGTGACGTTTCCCATCTGTTCGAACTGTACGATCAGTATTTCTTTGATAGACTTTTCCAGGATCATCACAGACATAAGATATTTTTTCGTTTATCCGACAGAATGACCAGATCAGGTGGAAGGATCGCTTATACACAACAGACAGAGACATATACAATCTCCTTATCAACTACATTGATCTTCCAGACCTTTCATGATGTTACACGAGAGGTGGCGGTAAACGGAATTGTTTGTCATAATAGATTGGAAGCGACAATGCGCATATTAGAACACGAGATCATCCACCTTCTGGAATGGGTACGATTTGGTTCTACGAACTGTTCCAAACCCCGTTTTCAAGATTTGAGCTATAACATTTTCGGACATACGGAAGTTACTCATCAATTAGTGACCCAAACAGAGCGTGCCAGAAAAAAATTCAACCTCCAGGTGGGAGATAAAGTGTCATTTGAATACAATGGAGAAATCCATCATGGATTTATCTCCCGTATAACCAAGCGTGCTACGGTTATGGCTAATGATCCGGATGGAGACTATAAGGATTTTCAGGGTAATCGCTATTGCAAATATTACATCCCGCTATCATCACTTGAAGCAGTCAAATAGTATTACTTCCCTGTACATCGAAGAGCGCCCGGATACTATAGATGATAAATTAACCTGTCAGCCGGAAGTATTCGGACGAAAAAAACTCAGGATGATGGGTGCGCAGTGACACTCTCCCGTCTACAAGACGGAGGCATCCTGTTTCGCTGACGTTCCAACGAACATCTCCACAGGCGTTAATTCGGACATAGCTTGGCCTACCTTCTGCACTATATTGATTGCAGCATTGATGTCCCGATCCAATTCAACATATATTTCAGTACGCCCACACAAGTGTCCTTACTGCAAATTGAAATTCTAACGTCGGTTGGGATAATGAAGCAGGAATCTCCTCCCCCACCGCATAGCGCAGGGAAGGGATAGTTCACAAACTAAAACTCCACTTCTGGTACATTTTCTGCCCCTTCATCAGATTCAAAGTACAGCTTCTCATCAAATCCAAACATATTTGCCACAATCCCGGCAGGCATTCGTTTAATCTTTGTATTGTATGCCCTGACCTGTTCATTGTAACGCATTCTTTCCACTGCGATGCGGTTTTCAGTCCCTTCGAGTTGCGCCTGGAGTGCCAGGAAGTTTTCATTTGCCTTAAGATCCGGGTAGTTTTCCACAACCAGAAGAAGTCTGGATATTGCAGAATCCATGCTGCCTGCCGCTTCCATTTTACTCTGTTGTGTGGCTGCAGCACCCCATTGACTTCTGGCCGCCGTAATCTCTGTAAGGACTTCTTCTTCATGTGCAGCATACCCTTTCACTGTGGAAACAAGGTTGGGTATAAGGTCTGCCCTTCTTTGGTACTGGCTTTCCACCTGTGCCCATGATGCGTCAACCCCTTCTTCTGCTGCCACAAAGCCGTTGTATGTAGAAAGAAACCACCCTCCAGTCAATAATATAATCAGAACGATGGCGCCGATAACTCCAAAGAGTACATTCCTTGTGTTCATTCATTCACCTCAAGTTCATCAATAATTTCTCCGATATCAGATAATATCCTGATTATATGTTCGATATATTGTTCTTTATCTTTACTCATTTTGGCAGTCTTGTGCCTTATGCCGTAAATATCTTCCAGAACCTGGGTGTCGATTCCATACCCATCTGACACAATCCTGAATAACTCTTCAGCATCAGTCCAGTCATTGCGCAAATCCTTCAGATGAATCAGGGCTCCAAGGATGGGCATGAGGGTCGGAACTGCCGCAAGAATAAGGTGTTCAAGATCCTTACCTTTAAACTGGAGGTATTCCTCCCTGAGATGAATCAGCTTTGAGCGAAACTCGAACTCAAGCTGGTGGCGCAGGTGTTTCTTTGATATTGTGATATCAGCCAAACAATCCTCGCCATGGAGTACCTCATAGTGCTGCTTGATATTTAAAAACTCAATTGGGAATACATCAACCCCGTCTGTGAGTTCTTCCTTTGTCATGACAAGAGGTACTTCCTTAAGCGGTTTTATTGATCGTAGCGTGGTAAGATCAATGTGGTTACAAACCGCAAGAAGTCGTGTCTCATCGCCTGTGTGGTACTGCACCAGTGCCACCAGATTACTGCCAAGAATATCTGTTAGTTTTTCTATCTGTGTATCCGCTGTCATGCAATCACCCATGTAATATTATCATTAATCCCCTATAATCATTAATTTTCATTGACTTTGTGGCCATATTTCTACCACTGTGTCCCTTCATGTATGGCTTTTATTCTTTCACTCATTCCTTTTTCATTTTTCATTTTCCACCATTTTAGCCCACATCACCAACTTCCACCAAATCCGCCACCGCCAGACATTCCACCACCGAATCCACCAAATCCGCCACCGCCAGATATTCCACCACCGAATCCACCGCCAAATCCGCCAATATAAGTACCGCCCATACTCCTTCTACCACCCCGCCCTTTGCGGGGTACAAGAATAAATAGTGCAAATATAAGAGCAAAAAACAACAAAGGCCAGATAGATTCGCCATCATTGGATTGTCCTGTGGGCTTCATGCTATATCGTGATATTACTTCCTTATTCCCATCAATAAGTCCCTCAATTACCACTATGGACTCATAGATTCCCTTTCCATAATCCTCGTTTTTAAAATTCGGTACTATTATCCTGTCCCCGATATTCACCTTCATGCTGTCTGTTATGACTCCCTCCAGGCCATAGCCCACCTCAAAGCGATACTCACGCTCCTGTTTGGATACCAGAATCAACAACCCGTTATCCCTGTCGGTTTTACCTATGCCTGCCTGTTGGAATAGATTTACAGCATACATTTCCTTTGATTCCCCTTCAAAGGATTCCACTGTGACAACCGCTATTTCGACAGTGGTCTTTTCCTCAATTTGTTTGGCCAGTGCTGTTATTTGTGCTTCGTATGAGGAATCAATCATATTGGCATTATCTGTGACAAAACCTGTGAGTTGCGGATAACTGGCACCACTGGCAGTGGCAACAGATAAAATCATAATAATAAGAATTAATGCCCATTTTGTCATTTTTGTAACACCTGTTGTTGTAATATTAATACTTAAATTGTGGCAACCCCTTACATTCCTGCTTCATTCTCATACTATCCATCCTACATGCTTAAATAACTTTGCTAGTGGCAAGTGTCAACGGCGGTCAAAAATTCCCCATTTTCGGCGGTTTAAAATCCCCACAGTATCCATCCGGCGCGAAAGCGCCGCATATTACTAAAATTGCATGAATTAAAAATGATCTGTAATAGAGTGAACCCAACGATCAATACCTCAAAAGGATTTGACATCCCGATTTATAATTACCAAACTTATGTTGAGCATCAACAACATCCGCAGGAATGTAATACTCAATGAGCCGTCATATTTTACCTTAATGTTGAGTAGTCACGAACTGGTCGGATGTCGGGGGCATCTTGAGGTTGCATGAGGATTGTAAACGCATTTTGTAATCGGTCTCCGTTTAGATAATCGATAAGTGCTTCTTTTTCAATTTTCAAGCGACTGTTGCCCGCAAACTTTATTTACGACTCTCAATCCCCCCAGGAACAATCCGGTTTCTGTTTGAGCAGTCCCTGTTCCCAGTACCATATTATTGTCTTCCTTAAACCATTTTCCAAAGGTGTATACACAATACCCAATTCCTTTTCCGCCTTCGAGCCACCAACCCGTAAACCATAGGAAGCAATACGAAAAGTCTCCCAGGAGAGAACAGGAGGCTCCTTAGTGAAACGAGAAAACGTTTCACCGAATAAGGCAAAAATACCTACAAGAAAGGCAGGGATAATAGGCACCATCTTGACGCCTGACAACTGACAGATTAGCTCGCCCCACTCATTTAGTGTTACAATGTTTCCAGAGAGAATGTAGCGTTCACCTACCCGACCTTTGTCCGCTGCGAGAGTATGTCCTATTCCTACATCGTCAAGATAGACAAAACTGTTTGAACCATCAAATAATCCAGGCATGCGCCCATTGATGAAGTCAACGACAGCACGACCCGATGGTTTTAAATCTCCAGGCCCGTAAACACTTACGGGATTAACTATAATGATCGGGAGTCCTTTGTCCAGGTATGAAAGAGCTATTTTTTCAGCTTCATACTTTGCCCGCTCATATTTCGAAAGGAAATACCCGCGATGTTTAGTTGTTTCTGTGCCGATTTTTCCCTTCTGTTCGACTATACCGACAGCCGTGCTTGTATAAATAACTTTTTTAATATTGACTGCCTGCGCCGCATCCAGAGCATTCCTTGTCCATTCGCATTCCGTTTCCATCAATGTCTTCTCATCAAGGCCCCATAAATCATAGAGAGCGGCTGCGTGGTAGAGCGTAGTGCAACCTTTTAGTGCGGATTTAATGCTCTCTTTATCGAGGATATCACCATAAGCGATCTCAACGCCCTGAACCGTGAGGTTTTCTGTTTTGCTAGTTCGACGAGCAAGAACGTGAACCCTCTCGCCTTGTTTTACAAGTGCCCGGACAATGGCACCACCGACAAATCCTGTTCCTCCAGTTACCAAGACGCTCATTTTAAAAAGCCTCCGGTAAAACTGCGCATGAATTTATGTGTTGCGCTCTGGGGAGTATCAAATAACTGGTTTTGTAAAGTCCCTCTTTCAAGGCATTGCAAAATTATTCTCTCAATTGTGGTCTTTGGGTGAAAACAAGCCAGTAAATCCTTTGACTTTTGGTTCATTTGCGTCATGCTTATAATTTATATTTGAATTTTGAAAACATTTCATTATCAAATTTAGTGCACTGTTCATCCATCCCGCAAATGACTATCCCCGTACTTGCAGTATCGGATCTTTGTATATTTAAATAAAACGGTTTGTTGCTTTGAATCCTTTTTTGTGGTTATTTATAAGTCCAAACCATCCTCCAAGGTCCTGGCTCACGGCCCATGTTCTTTTTCCCCAGGTCGCCCCGGTAGCCAGCCGTTCTTAACCTAAAGAATGTTCCACTTCCTGTCCCAGAGGACAAACAGGGCACGAAGTGCCCTCCATAAGCCCGCAACGTTTGATTGAATTACTACCTGCCCGACCTGTTTATTCCCGCACAATAGCAGAATGCAGGGATTGAGCGAAGCGCAGTCGAATGACCGGAATGAAGATTTTGTGCATTCTGTAAAAGGTGGCCTGAAGTATGAAGGCGACCTTTGAACACTCTGACACTACACCCAATAGCCTCCCTCCAGGGGGAGAGCCAGGATAATAGTAAAATATGGGTAAACTAGAGTTTTGTATTAGATGCTGTTTATCGGCTTCTAAATAATATATAACATTAAATCAATATACAAACAAGGTGAAGATTATTACCAGAGAGAACACCGAAGAAAAACCCACTAAAATCGCAGTTGTCAGGTGTGATATAGTGTCAGAGACATGCCCGGGTGTGGGGTGCTTCATGGCCTTCAATCAGCGTAAGATGTACTTCAAGGACTATGACGAGAATGCTGAAATAATAGCATTTTTCACATGCGGCGGGTGTTCAGGACGGCGCGTGTATCGACTGGTCAAGTCTGTTAAAAAACTCGGCGTGGATGTTATCCACCTTGGTTCCTGCATGCAGATGGAGGATTACCCCAAATGCCCACATATCGATTCCATTAAAAAGACTATTGAAGATGCAGGTATCAGGATTGTTGAAGGTACACATCACTAAACTAAAAGGAGATAAAGAAATGGTAAAACGGACCATAGTTAAAATAGATGAAGAAAAATGCAACGGATGTGGAAAGTGTGTGGCGCCGTGTGCTGAAGGTGCCATACAGATCATTGACGGGAAGGCAAAGGTTGTATCGGAAGAACTGTGCGACGGCATGGGGTACTGTATCGGACTGTGTCCTGAAGGCGCACTGACCGTGGAAGAGCGGGAAACCGAGGAGTTCGATGAAAAAAAGGCCGAAAGCCAGCCCAGGAAGACCGATATCTCCATCAGGTGCTTCAATTGCAATAAGGGAGAAGATGAAGTATACTTGTTGCCCCTGCGCCACAAGATGAAGAGTGAATGGGTATGCACGCACTGTCTGCCCATGCTGATACACGGATAAAATATCATGAAAAACGTCAATATCCGGCTCACATCCCTGGTGGACAGCCTGTGCGATTACACGTTCAATTTCCATTACTTAAATCAAAAACTGGACCCGGATTCCCTGATTCCCAGCCAGGCCGGCAGTTCATACACCTACCAGGACCTTGTGGATGCCCTGAAAGATGGCGCCGATGTCCATATTAAGGGCGACGTGGGTGAACGCCTGGCATATAGCATGGGTGCGGACCTGAAACACATGGGCGGTTCCGGCAGGCCGGAACCAGCGGGCAGGGTTTTTGTTGATGGCAGCGTAGGTAGCGAGGCAGGTATGGGCATGGTGTCCGGTGCATTGTATATAAGCGGGACCGTGCAGGAGCCGCTTGGCAATGTTATTGAGGTTGCCCCTGATGTGTACGGATACAGGAAATTTATTTCCATTACAGATATTATGTGCAGCAGACCAGGTGAGGATACACTGGTGTCCAATTACCTTGACAAGGATGATAATATACTTATTCTCAATGACGGCATTCTACGGGGTACCATAGGCGTTCGCATGGATTGCAGGGGCACGGTGAGAGTGGAAGGTGATGCTTACAATGGCACCGGATTGCTCATGCGCCAGGGTATTGTGTATGTGGAAGGGAATGCCGGTATGAATACTGGTTCCAGGCTGGCCGGAGGTACGGTGGTGATCAGCGGCAAAGTAGATGAGTTCGCTGGTGCATACATGAAATCCGGCAGCTTGGTCATCAAAGAGGCTAAAGGATACGTGGGTGCGAATATGACCGGCGGTGCTATATATTCCAAGAAGAAAGTGCCGCTTAGCCCGCCTGCTACATCCGTCAAAAAGAGCGGTGAGAATAGTAAAATGCTGCGCAGGGTACTTGGTGTAGGTCAGCTGGAGGCCATGCTTTACAATAAATACGAAGTCGGGGCTGAGAAGGAGCAGTATATGACGGTGCATATGCGCGACGGCTCTGTGGTTATGAGGAAAGTTGAATAACAAGATACAGGAGGAAATTGGAATGGTAGTGAAAATAATTGAAACAATTGGGTCGTCCCCAGATGGCTGGGAGGCTGCACTTAAGAATGCAGTAGATGAGGCATCTGAACTGCCTATCTTCAAATCGAAAGGGAATATCAAAAACATCAATGTGAAGAGCTTTGATGTGGAAGTTGAGAATAATCAGGTGAGCCGATTCCTGACAAGGATTGAGATACTGCTTGAATAAGTCATTCTAAAAACGGCAGTATTGATCATAACAATATTGGCAATAGCACTCATTTTCCCAGGGTGCACACCAGAGCCACGGCAGGGGACGGCCACCTGCTCCTTTATTATCTCCATGCAATGCCTTACTTCTTCAGCCTGCAAGCCCACATCGCCAAGGCAGTCCGAGCCTAGTGCTTTAGAGTTGACTGTTGAGGGTGAGGGGGGAGATTAATGAATGAAGCAAATTACTGCAAGTGTAGAGACCTATCGGTCATTTTGAGTTTAGTAAAAAGTCTTAAAAAGATTCCAGGAGATTCAACATGATGAATATTACCCAGGATATGATCAAGGACAGTTTCAGTGAAAGAACCTTCTATAGAGGACTTGACTACTATGAGAACGGCTATGTTATAGGACCTGTAATATTGGATAACACACTCTATGCACGTGTTATAGGAACTATGGAAACACCATATGAAGTAAAGGCTTTTATTAATAACCATAAAATAGATACAAAATGCACCTGTCCGGTTGGATATAAATGTAAACATGCAGTGGCCCTTCTTCTAAACTGGGTGCATGAGCCGTCATCATTTATTGATTCTAATAAATTCATAACTTCGCTGAATTCAATGAGTAAACATGAAATAATCAATATTGTAAAAAAAATAATAAATCATAACCCTGCTATAGTCTGTGAATATTCAATAAATGCAGATGAAAGACCACAGATTAATATTGATGCTATTTCCAACAAAATTGACTGGATAGTATGTGAAGATCTTGATTATTATCATATATGGGATGCAGTACGCAAACTTGAAGAGATACAGGATATTGCTGACGGGCTTATGGACAAAGAATTATATAAAAACGCTGCCGAGATATATCTGGAATTGATAAAGGGCTGCATAACCGCATTTGATCAGGGGGCAGACGATTCGGGAGGCAGTATGGGTGAATTTGCAATTCAATGTGTGAGTGATTTTAATCAATGCATGAAACAGATCAATGACCCAGCCTACAAGGACATGCTCTTAGAAACGATACTGGATATTGCCAATAATGAAGATTATGGTCTGGATACATGGGATATGCTATTTGGTATTATCAATAAGGATAATATTTCGCATGTAGAGGAATACTTGCTGGAAAAATTGAACGCTGAAAAAAAATATGCCAGTGAATCCCATTATCAATATAAAAAGAATAACATCATCCATGTACTAATGGATCTGTATGCACATATTGGAATGCCGCAGGAGAAATTGCGTCTTGCTCAATTTGAACTTATTACCAGGGATGACCATATTCGACTGGCAAATGTGCTGATCGGGGAAAAAAGATATGAAGATGCGTTTGATATAATAAAAAAAGGGATGGCATTATCAGAAGGATCATTTAATGATTTACAGAAACTGTACTTCTCAATTGCCAGTATTTTAATTGATCAAAAACCTGATCTTGTTGATTTCTCAACCTCTATTGATTTCGCATTTGATTTAATGTCCCGGTATTTTTATAAAGATGACTATGAAAAAATAAAAAAAGTATTTTCAGGAATTGGGAAATTAGAAGAATTTAAAGCTACAATGCTAACAAACATGCCAAATAGAAATGCTGTCGTTTCTGCACTATTGCATGATGGGGATTTACAAGCTGCTATTGATGTAATATTGACAGAGCCGAAAATCTCATCCAATATTATTATCGATGTCTCTAAAACAGCCGTGGACAAGGGTATGGAAGTTGAATCGAGTCGACTTACAAAAATCGCAATAGAGCGTGGATGGATGAATGCAGGTCCACCTATGGATACTTTGCTCAAGGTTATGACAGGTGTTTTAGATATGCATACTCTTGAGAATATGTGTAATAGTATAATAAAAAAAGGATCCTATGGAAATGCGCTTATGCTAATACCATACCTGTTGGATAGATATCCTGAATTGTCTGCTGCTCTTGTAATGAATTTTATAACTCATATGCCAGTAGAGGTAGTAGGGCAAGTTGCCTGTGCTGTTTCAAAGAAATCACCAAAACAGGGAGCATCACTGTGCAGGATTCGGATAAATGAGGATATTCTCAGATCTCATATCCATTATGATAAGGTTGTTTTTCTTTTTAAAATAATGAGGGGGATATGTTCATCAATAGGGAAAGAATCTGATTGGGTAAGATGTATCAGGTCATTTGCTGCTGAGAATAAAGGTAAGAAGAAGCTAATTGATATGATGAGAAAAGAGTTTGAGATGTCAATTTAACTCCTTACATTGCTTTTGCTTATGCAGAGACAAAATATATTAAAAAGTTTCCCATTTTCCATCAATGAAGGATATAGCATTTCTATGATCGTCTCAATGTTTTGTATATCCTCTATATTATATCTTACGAGTATGTCAAGCGCTGCCTGGCTGCCGCGCTTGTACTGGTACCACAATCGCACTGAATCGAAACCTGACTGACCAGTGGTTTCGTCAGACATTGAAAGTCCCAGCTCGGTCTTGATATCCAGGAAAATGGTATTTTCCCTGAATTCATCCCAGGACTTGATACCGTTGTCTCATATCTTTCTCTCTGTTGTGGCACCTATCCCGGGCAGGTGGACGTAACTGTTGGTAAGCATATTGAGTAATATGGTCCACCTGATATAAATTATTGATTTTTTTTAATTTCACCGATGTTTTCCATGCGATATCAGTTTATATTGTTATATTGTGTCTCACCATATTATAAACATCATCAGAAATATGCTGCATATTCGAAAGGTTTAAATTTGATTACTGACTAGTAAATTACTGAATGGTAATCAAATTCCATGATAGAGAAAAAGAACTCAATTTTATTGAAGAAGCCTACGAAAAAAGATCGATTAAATCAATAATGATGGTTCTGTATGGACGTCGGCGGGTAGGCAAAACAGCGCTTATAAAGAAATTTATTGATGGGCGTAAGTTCCTCTATCTATTTGTAGAAAATAAATCTGAAAAAGAGTTACTTACAGAGCTAGAGGACTCTTTAACCAATATGCTAGGTATCAGGCCAAGACTGGATAACTGGGATGACCTGCTACGTCTGATCTTCATTGACATCAAAAATTGTATAATTGTATTCGATGAGTTTCAAAATTTCCTCCGGATCGATCCTGAATTCTATTCAAAATTACAGAAATACTGGGATGAATATCATCTCACTTCACAGATATTCCTAATCACAATCGGTTCTTATGTAGGGATAATGAAAAAGATATTTACAGATAAAAAAGAGCCATTGTTTGGAAGAGCGGATTTCCTCTTTAACCTTAAGCCATTCAATTTCTTTGAAACACACCTTTTCATAGACCGCTCTGTTGAAGAGACATGTGAAATATACGCAATCTTTGGCGGTGTTCCAAAATATCTGCTCTACACCCTGCTATATTCCGAAAAAACAATGTCATTGATTGACAAACTCTTCATAGTCGAGCCTGCGCCGCTTATGGAAGAAGGAAAAAACATACTTATAATGGAGTTTGGTAGTGCACACAAAGGATATTTCTCTATCCTTGAGGCAGTTGCACAGGGAAAAACAGTTCAACATGAGATTGTAACCCACACCGGTCTAAACAAAGACACGGTTGGAAAATATTTGTATGAACTGGTTCACGCATATGGAATACTCAAACGCAATTATCCAGTAACAGCAAAGAAAAAATCGCCAAGACAATCGCGATATATAATAAGTGACAATTTCTATCGTTTCTGGTTCCGTTTTATCTACAAAAACCAGTCTATTCTGATTTCAAACCCGGATCCTTTATAATCTCTAATCGCGCGGGATAGGAACACATATTATGGATTTGTATTTGAAGACATTGCGCGTGAGTTTTTCATCGAGCTGAACAAACAACAGAATCGTCTTCCATTTTCCTTCTTACATATCGATAAATGGCGGCACAGGGAAGAAGAGATCGACCTCATTGCCTTTGATGAAGGAAACAACATTCTCTTTTGTGAAGTTAAGTGGAAGAACCTGTCGATGCAAGAATCAATTCACATACTTGATAAACTTAATGGAAAAACAAAGAGTGTTAGCTGGAAAAATTCCAGACGTGTGGAACACTTTGCAATTATCGCAAAAAATATCAAAGGCAAAAGCGAAATTCAAAAAAAGGGATATCTGGCATTTGATCTTGATGATTTCAAAGAAATTTGTGAAAAATGATGTGGACGGAACAGTTCATAAGGAAATAAGGCGGGGTCGTGTTCGTGCCGCTTATTGGCAGGTATGGATTCACTGATGATTGAATGTGTTCATTGATATCACGTCTGACTGTTCTGATGCTGCAATTCAGAAGTTTGAATGCAAGGTCTTCTTGTGTGAGTGATATACCTTGATCCAATGCTTCGTGTACGATTCGGGAGAGTCTCACTTGTCGGAGAGAAACAAGCCCGTACTTATTCCTGATGTCGTCATCTTCTTTTCCGGCATCAAGTGTTACTACCGCTGTTTTCATTTGACAGTCCGATAAGGGCTTTCCAGCTGGTTCTGAGCTGGAAATTCCTAAAATTTTGGTAGTGTCCTAGAATAGACCGCATAACTTATTTCCTATAATATCCATTATTATTTTTGTGATGTTACATGGCTAGACCTCGAAGTAAAATCGATATACAAGGCAGAATCCAGAATGCAAATATTTTTTTGTAGAGTCCGGGAAAGATATAATAAAGCGCGGAAAAAATCGAGCAGGGCATCAACAATATTATTGTAATCAC
>JAAXOC010000064.1 GCA_014237145.1 ANME-2 cluster archaeon | reverse complement strand
GCTCAATCAGGATTGAGCCATGGCATCATAGCGCGCAGTTTCTTGCCCACCACTTCAACGGGATGCTCATTCTCCATGCGCTCCATGGCCTTAAGCACAGGACTGTTAGCCTTGCCCTCAAGCACGAACTCCCTGGCAAACTCACCGCTTTGTATCCTGTACAGTGCCTCTTGCATTGCATCCCGCGACTCCTCATTTATGATCGTAGGACCTACTGTCATACCGCCATATTCTGCAGTATTGGACACAGAATCCCACATATTGGCAAGCCCGCCTTCATGGATCAGGTCAACGATAAGCTTCAATTCATGCAATGTCTCGAAATAAGCTATCTCGGGCTGGTATCCCGCATCCACCAGTGTCTCAAAGGAAGCCTTGATCATGCTGACCACACCGCCGCACAGGTCCACCTGCTCACCGAACAGGTCGGTCTCGGTCTCTTCAAGGAACGTAGTCTCGATCACACCCGCCCTGGTGCAACCTATGCCACGGGCATAAGCCAGTCCGATCTGCCTGGCATTCCCGGTTGCATCCTGATGTACAGCAAGCAGGCCGGGTACACCATTACCTTCCACATATGTCCGCCTGACCAGGTGTCCCGGACTCTTTGGAGCTACCATGAACACGTCCACATCTGCCGGCGGGACAATCTGGTTGAAATGTATGTTGAACCCATGTGAGAACGAAAGCGCATTTCCAGGTTTTAGATTGGCTGCGATATCATCCGCATATATAGATGCAGCAATCTCATCTGGCACCAGCATCTGGACAATATCAGCCTCTGCAGCCGCTTCTGACACAGTCTTGACATTCAGGCCGTCAGCTTCGGCCTTTGCCCATGAACTGCTGTCTTTCCTTAGTCCAACCACTACATTAATACCTGAATCATGCAGGTTCTGTGCCTGGGCATGACCCTGGCTTCCGTATCCAATTACTGCTATAGTCTTGCCTTTCAGTACACCGAGGTCGGCATCTGAATCATAATACATCTTCACCATTTATTCTCTCTCCTGTATCTGAAATTATACATCAATTATTATTCTAAATGACAATTATTTTCCCGGTTTTACCGTCTTAGCACCGCGATTCATTGCAACTGTACCTGTACGGACAACTTCCAGGATCCCGAAACCCCGCAAGAGTTTCTCAATGGCATCGATCTTATCATTTGTTCCGGTAACAGCCACTATCAAACTCTTAACACCGACATCTACGATCTGGGCCCTGAATACATCTACTATCTGCATAACCTCTGAACGGTTGCCTTTATCGACCTTGACCTTGAAAAATGCAAGTTCCCGCTCAATGGTCTCGCCGGGTTCAAAATCATTGACCCTGATAACATCAATGAGCTTATTCAACTGCTTGATCACCTGTTCAAGTACATGGTCATCACCTGATACGACAATAGTCATTCTTGATATATCAGGATTGTCCGTTACTCCAACTGCAAGGCTTTCTATATTAAAACCCCTGCGGCTAAATAGTCCTGCCACTCTTGTTAAGACCCCGGATCTGTTTTCCACAAGTATTGCAAGTGTGTGTTTCAATTTCAGGCCTCCAGGTCAAGTATTTCATTTATAGCTGCACCAGCCGGTACCATGGGCGACACATTCTCTTCCCGATCAACTACAAAGTCTATTATAGTTGGCCGGCCTGAATCAACGGCTTCCTTTAATGCCGGTCCCACATCTTCTGGTTTAGTAACCCTAAGACCAAGCGCACCATATGCTTCTGCCAGCTTGACAAAGTCAACACTATTATCAATACTGGTAAATGAATACCTCTTATCAAAGAACAGGTCCTGCCACTGCCTGACCATGCCCAGAAATCCGTTGTTTAGGATAGCCACTATAACAGGTATATCGTTCTTCACCACTGTGGCAAGTTCCTGACTGTTCATCTGGAAGGAACCGTCCCCTGCGATGTCAAAGACCACTTTTTCAGGACAACCCTTTTTGGCACCCATGGCAGCCGGAAAACCGAATCCCATTGTTCCGAGCCCACCCGATGATATGAAAGTCCTCGGCTGGGAATATTTAAAGTATTGGGCAGCCCACATCTGGTTCTGGCCAACCTCTGTTACTATGATGCTATCTGGATATAATTCATTTATCTGCTCAACAATATACTGAGGTTTCAACGTCTCACCCATAAGATACTTCAGTGGGTATTGCTGTTTCCACTTCTCTACCTTCTTGATCCATTGTGTGGTTCCGGATTTGCTTTTCTTTAATTCATTAATAAATTCCACAAGCATCTTTAGTATGGATCTTGCATTGCCCACGATTGGTATATCCACACGTACATTCTTACTTATCTCAGCCGGGTCTATATCTATATGAATTATACTGGCATTGGGAGCAAATGAATCTACCTTGCCAGTAACCCTGTCATCAAACCTGACACCTATAGCTATCAGCAGGTCAGATTCCTGGATCGCAAAGTTGGCATATTTGGTACCGTGCATCCCCGGCATACCTACACATAATGGGTGGGTATCAGGAAAAGCACCTTTGGCCATGAGTGTGGTGGTCACAGGTGCATTGATGATCTCTGCCAGTTCAAGTAATTCCTTGCTGGCATTTGATGAGATTATTCCACCGCCAATATAAATAACAGGACGCCTGGCTTTTATAATGGCTTCAGCGCCTCTTTTTATCTGCAGTTTGTGCCCGGTTTTCACTGGCTTGTATCCTTTCAGGTACACTTTACCAGGATATTCAAAATCTATCTCGTCAGTGGTCACATCCTTTGGAATATCGACAAGGACCGGCCCCTGTCTTCCGGTAAATGCGATGTGGAACGCTTCCTTGATTATCCAGGGCAGGTCGTTTACATCCGTTACAAGGTAATTGTGCTTTGTGATGGGAAGAGTGATGCCTGTAATATTCGCTTCCTGGAAAGCATCGTTCCCGATAAGCGGCCTTGGTACCTGACCAGTGATGGCAACTATAGGAACAGAATCCATGTATGCATTGGCTATGCCTGTAACCAGATTAGTGGCTCCAGGGCCGGAAGTTGCAAGGCAGACCCCAACTTTGCCTGTGGCACGGGCATATCCATCTGCTGCATGTGCTGCAGCCTGCTCATGCCTGACCAGAATGTGGTCTATGTTTGCATCATACAATTCATCATAGATAGGTAGTAGTACGCCGCCCGGATACCCGAACATAACTTCGACTTTCTCAGCGTACAGGGATTCTATAAGGGCTCTTGCGCCCGTCATCCTGGTTTTTTTACCCATCTATTTTATTCCTCCTTTTAATTATTTCATACATAATCCTAATTCAATAAATATAGTATCAGTGGTGATAGTTTTCATACATTAATGTTATTGTTGAAGGCTATTTCATCAGCCTGTTTATTCCTTCAAGAACAGCTTCCACAGATGCCATGATAATATCTGTCCTTGCACCCCTGGCAGTGATCACCTTGCCTTCCTTGTTCAGTTTTACCCAAACCTCTACCAGGGCATCAGTTCCGCCGGTAATTGCATCAACATGATATTCTTCAAGCCTGATGTCGGCAACACCTGCTATACCTTTACGCAGGGCTGCAATGGCCGCATCAACAGGACCATCTCCCACTCCAGCCTCCACTATCACGTCTCCGTTGACTTTCATCTTGATAGAAGCAGTTGGTGTAACCATATTACCTGATACCACTGTCAATTCTTCAAGCTTGACCTTTGGTTCACAGGTGATGTTCAGTACTGTTTCGGCTATGATCTCCAAGTCTGCATCTGTAACATGTTTCCCTTTATCACCAAGCTCTTTTATCCTGGCCACGATCTCATTCAGTTGTACATCACTTACATCAAGATCCAGCTCTTTCAATGCCATTATAACCGAACTTTTGCCCGCATGTTTGCCAAGCACGATCTTTCTCTGCCTGCCAATGGTTTCGGGTTTCATAGGTTCATATGTTGATGTGTCAGCTATCAGGCCGTGGACGTGGATACCTGCTTCATGTGTGAAAGCATTTCCACCTACAATGGCCTTATTTGGGGCCACAGGGATGCCTGTCAGTCTGCTCACAAGCCTGGATGTGGTGTATATTTCATCCAATTTGATATTTGAGGTATAATCGTAAAGGTTTTCCAGACCCATTACAACTTCTTCAAGAGATGTATTTCCAGCCCTCTCACCTATGCCGTTTATAGTAACGTGTGCTTCTGATGCACCGCCTCTCAGGGCCGATATTGTATTGGCGGTCGCAAACCCGAAGTCATTGTGACAGTGTATTGCCACGGGCTTGCTAAGGGTTGAGAGTTCCTTGAATATCTCATAGGTCTTTTCAGGGACCAGTAGTCCCACAGTATCACAGAACACGACCCTGTCTGCTCCGGCTTCAATACCTTCACTGTACAGGGATCTTAAAAAGCCCATATCTGCCCGTGAGGCGTCCTCACCGCTAAGTTCCACAATGAGGCCATGGTCCCTGGCATATACTGTAGCATCCAGGGCCATTTGTTTCACAGTTTCCCTGTCTTTTTTTAGCTTGCTTTTGATATGCAGGTCAGATACCGGTACAACCAGGTGGATTGAATCCACATCGCATTCCAGTGCAAGATCTATATCTTCATTGCGTACCCGGCAGTAGCTGCAGATCTCAGCATTTAGCCCCTCATTGGCAACTGCACGTATGGCTTCTCTCTCACCTTTAGAAGTGATTGCAGAACCAGCTTCGATAATATTGACACCAAGGGTATCAAGTTTGTGTGCAATTAACAACTTATCTTTAGTCGAAAGCGCAACTCCCGGGGTTTGTTCGCCATCCCTGAGTGTTGTATCTAAAAATCGGATATCTCTATTGACAAATAAAACGATCCCTTCTTGCCATAATTTATCACCTACTTAGGTAGGCTTAAAATAATGTTAAGTTATAAAAAAGTATCGAAGTTCAAGAGAAAATGCTCACTTCGTTCGCATTTTCTAAGCCTGCAGGAAAGTATCTGCTTTCCTATACGTTTAAAAAAAGAAAAAGCACAGGCCAACATTTACCGGCCTGTTTTTCAATACACTTATCATATTATATCTATGATCGAGCCGCCGTTGTTGCTACCGCTAATTGCGGCACCAACTGCCATTCCTTCTTTCTGGCCTTCATTTATGCCATAGGACTGGGGACCCAGGATCTGTGCGGACTGGACACCGGTCATGATAGCCATGACACGTATCCTGCCTTCATATTCCTTATTGACCCTTGCACCCCATATGACATTTGCCCTGTCATCCAGTTCATAAGTAAGTGACTCTGCGACTGCTTCTGCCTCAGACAGTGTAAGGTCTGGACCGCCAGTGATATGTACCAGGCATCCGGTGGCACCTCTGTAATCAACATCCAGCAGCGGATGGTTCAGTGCTGCACGCACTACATTGTCGCCTCTGTCCTGGCTCTTTGCCTCGCCGACAAGCATCACTGCTACACCGCCGCAGCTCATGATGGTCTTGACATCAGCATAGTCCAGGTTGATCAGTGAAGCCTGGGTAATGGTCTCACTGATACCTTTTACGGTCTCAGCTATCAACTGGTCCATGACAGAAAATGCCTGTTCGATCGGCAGGTTGGGTACATAGTCCAGCAGCCTGTTATTATCCAGCACCAGCACCGTATCTGCAGCTTTCCTGAAGGTCTCAAGACCTTCTTCGGCTTTGATGGCTCTTGCCCTTTCAACCCTGAAGGGGCTTGATACCATACCGACTACAATGGCATCCTGTTGTTTGGCGATCTCAGCCACAACAGGTGCAGCACCTGTGCCTGTTCCGCCACCCATGCCTGCTGTAATAAAGACCAGGTCTGCGCCCTTCAGAACTTCTTCCAGTGTCCCTCTTGCAAGTTCGGCTGCTTTGCGACCAGTTTCTGGATAGCCGCCTGCACCAAGCCCTCTGGTAAGGGATTTGCCTACAAGGATCTTTTTATCTGCCTGGATCATGTCCAGGTGTTGCTTGTCTGTATTGATGGCAATAGTCTCTGCGCCGCTGACTCCCATATTATAGAGTCGGTTAACTGTGTTATTGCCTGCTCCGCCGCAGCCCACGATTACGATCTGCGGTTCGCCGAAGTCTTCACACATTTCTTCTATCTGTCTGGACTCCCTGAGGAGTTTTTCTTTTTCTGTATGTTTCAATGCTTCTTGTACAATAGTTTGCATTTTATATTCATCCCCTGCAAATTTATACGACCTTAGCCGTACCTACCCGTTCCAGTAATTGCATGTTACGGAGTAGTTTATCACTTCGTTGATCTATCAGGTCCCGTATAGCCGCCCTGATTGCTTCACTTGTGGACGGAAATTCACCCATGTTTACCATGACGTCGATCATTTCTAATTGCTTCTCGGGGAGCCTTATTGTTATTCTCTCCATCGGGTTTTACTCCCTTTGATGTAATAATTCCGTCAGACGTATGTCAGACACATGACTGACGCATGTCTGCTGGTTGTCTGACAAATGTATGACATCTGTATGCTATCTGTCTGACAATAATAATATATATAGTTTACTCTGGGTTGGGCCTTAGGACAAAATCCATTTATCCCATTCACGTGGCTAATGAGGTGTTGTTTCATACATTATATATTATTAAAAAATCTTAAAACTGTGTAATCTTGCAACTGGGAATAAACAATAAGGAACAAAGATCATTCTCAACATTAAATGCGTGGGTTGCTGGTGTTGGTGAATTAAATTGTTGCATTATTCCCCACACACTTATTACCACAAGTAATATATATAATGCAATTTTATTACATCCTGTGTGATTAAAGTGACTGATAAAACAATACAGGACATCAATGCTAAGATCGCGAACGGCAGCGTCCATGTAGTTACGGCAGAAGAGATGCCGGACATCGTGGCAGAACTGGGGCCGGTTGGCGCTGCAAAGGAAATAGATATAGTTACTACAGGTACTTTCGGGGCCATGTGCTCATCCGGTGCCTTTCTCAATTTAGGGCATTCAGACCCACCCATCAAGATGCAAAAGGTGTGGCTCAATGACGTAGAGGCCTATGCCGGTCTGGCCGCCATCGATGCCTATATAGGCGCAACCCAGCTTAGTAAGAGCAGGGGTATAGAGTACGGAGGAGCACATGTAATAGAGGACCTTGTGGCAGGTAAGTCCATAGATATCCATGCCACAGCCTACGGCACCGACTGCTATCCCCGCAAGGTGCTGGATACTACTGTGACAATCGATGACTTAAACCAGGCAACAATGTTCAATCCCAGAAACGGTTACCAGCGGTATAATGTAGCTACCAACTGCTCGGACCGTACACTGTATACTTATATGGGTACACTCCTGCCCGACTGTGGCAATGTCACATATTCGGGTGCTGGGGTACTCTCACCAATGTACAATGACCCCACCTACCAGACCATAGGCGTGGGGAGCCGCATTTTCCTTTGCGGAGCCCAGGGATATGTGACCGGGCAAGGTACCCAGCACGACCCGGCCAATAATTTTGCGACAATGATGGTACAAGGCGACCTGAAGCAGATGGATAAGAAATACGTAAGGGGTGCCAGCTTCCACGGATATGGCACATCCCAATACGTGGGTATCGGCATCCCAATACCTATTTTAAACGCAGATATTGCAAAGGCCACTGCAGTGACCGATGCTGATATCACCGTTGACGTGCTGGACTACGGCGTGGCGCGCAGGGACAGACCTGTACTGCGCCAGGTTACCTATGAAGAACTGAAGTCAGGCATGATCGACATTAACGGCAGGGAGATTACAACGTCACCTATGTCCAGTTTCCATGATGCCAGGGCCATTGCAGGGGAATTGAAGGACTGGATACAAAAGGGGACGTTCTATCCTACGCTTCCGGTGGAGCGTTTGCCCAATACTGGAGTGGAGTTCAAGCCAATGAAACAGATAGGTGAACAGCCCACTGTAGCTGATGTGATGGCAAAGCGTGTGATCACTATTCAGCAGGGGCTAACTGTGGAAAATGCTGCAAAGGTGATCATGGAAGGGAACTTCAACCACCTGCCTGTGGTATCGGATGAGGACAGGCTGGTAGGAATTATCACGGCATGGGATATTGCCAAGGCTGTGGCAAAGAACAAGCGGGACAAACTGGATGATATCATGACCAGGGCTGTGGTCACTGCTGATGCCACTGAACCCATCGACATAGTGGCACGAAGGCTGGAGCAGCATAATATTAGTGCTCTGCCTGTGGTGGATAAGCACAGCAGGGTAAGTGGTATTATCACAAGTGATGATATCACTAAACTGGTGGCCAGGAGGTAGGAGATATGAAGATAACATTACATGCAACCCCGGATATTACTCCAAGACCTTTGATAGCAGAGGTGATACTGGAGACCGGGGCATTGCTGAATATTGACAGGGCAGATGTGAAACCCAAAGGTGGCGAAGTTGTGATAGATGTGCCACCGAATGAATGCAAGCGGGTTGTAGCAGCTTTTGAGAAGCGCGGTGCCACCATAACAGCCCTGGAGCAGCCGGTGATCAAGGACGATGACGAGTGCGTAAATTGCGGTGCATGTATATCTGTGTGTCCTACGAGTGTGATATCCTTTAGGGAGGACTGGAGTGTGCAGATGGACCTGGATAAGTGTGTGCAGTGCGGTGCGTGTGTGACTATGTGTCCACATGGTGCGCTAACGGTCATGAAATCATAGTATTTTAAAAGTTTCGGCATCAATCTAAGATAAGTTTGTAACCAAAGTGGCAGTCGATTGATGCCGAATATGATCATTAGCTCAGTTCTTTTCTTTTTTTTATAGGTTTTATCAAAATCTGTGAATTCGTCAGAAATCGATTATTAACCATGGGATAGGCAGGTTCATAATGGAATCTAATAAATCAGTCTTTATACACACTCTTACGATGCTTGCAGTGAAGCAATATTAGGATATATTCTTGGTCACAAACTTTATAACGTATTCGATAGTTGCCAATTCGGATACGGTAATCATTCTCATATCCTTTCAGTTTGATACACCCACGCGGACGTGGATGCTCCTCCAACATCTTTATCTTCTTAATGATTCTGTCATAGACAGCATCTGGTAGGCCATCTAGTTGCTTCTGTACTGGCTTTGGGATTAAAACCCGGTAGTTCATCAGTTTTTCCTGCGCCGCTGAGCGATGTATTCATCGATAGTCACATAGTCTCCTACCTGATACGCATTGCGAGCTTCCTGAATCTCAGCTTGCATAATTGAATCATCTTCCCATGTCTTTTCCTCAGCATGCGCCATCTGTTCATCCAGCATCTCCCAAAGCCGGAATTTGTCCTTCATACGTAATTTTGCAATAGATTTAACTAATAATTCGAAAGGTATTAATAATTCTACACTTTCTTGTGTCATAATCTTGCTCCTTTAATCTTTACTATAAGATTCGTCTGCAATAATACTTTTGTGCACACGTTTGGGTTGTGTAGGATTTGATGCATAAAAGGTAGCGATGTTTATCGAAAGAGTCTTTAAGTACTGCCTTTAGGTGAATCCAGAACAGGGTTGAAAATTTCTACCGCTCCCGGGCCACCCGCCTCCGCCTCTTATCATCCATCCTGTATATCCAGTCCCTGCTCCTGTGCTTTTCACTCAAACGCTGTGCCAGTTCGATCTCCGAATCCGTCAGCACACTGCGCCGCGCCCCTATCCCGAGCGCATCCTCAAATCCGTGTTTCAAAATCCCTTTCACATGATCGATATCATGACCAGCGCCTCCAAGCAGCTCCGAAAGCGTGATCATCCCGTCCCGTGCGCACTCTACACCCTCTGACAGGTTCATTGTGGGGTTCTTGAGCACCCTGTCCATCTCATCAAAACTAAAATCCAGCAGGAAACTGCCGTTTACCAGCACTGCACCCTCAAACCTCCCCTGTGCATTACCTGATATCTTGCGCCCTTGTGAATACACTGCATTGCGCTTGGGTTCGAGCCTGCCGTCAAACCCAAGCATCCTGAGCGTGTTTATCAGCCCGCCAAGGACGCGTGAATATGCCCCCTGGATGTCTGCGGGAACCGCGCCGCCGCTCTCGCAGGCGATCACGGAGAACAGGATCTGGTCCTCATCACAGAACCCGCACCCTCCGCCGAGCAC
>JAAXOC010000063.1 GCA_014237145.1 ANME-2 cluster archaeon | reverse complement strand
GACAATTTCCAATAAAGAGATGGAGCGTCGTATTCGTTCATGGTCGAATTGAACTGGACCCACAAAGCAGAACAATGGCTTCATGACATTTACGATTACATCTCGAAAGAAAATCAAAAAGCTGCACTCCAAACCATATAATCCATTTACAAAAAGATTCATAAAATAACTGTCAAGCACAACAATGAAAAAAGATTTAATGCTTGAATGCCTAATTTATGTAGCGAGAATGAAACAATGAAATCAAAAAAAGTCATTCTGGAAAAATTAATAGAAGAACAAACCCTTCTTAAAAAAGAATATAAAGTTAAAACCATAGGCATATTCGGGTCTTATGCAAGGGACGAACAAGCAGAAACCAGTGATGTAGATGTCCTTGTAGAATTCGTGGGTCCCATTGGCTTTTTTAAATTTATCAAACTTGAAAATTACCTTAGTGAAAAACTGGGTATAAAGGTAGATCTTGTCACACCGGATGCATTAAAACCTCTGATCAAATCTAATATAATACAGGAAACAGTTTATGCCTAAAAAAAGGAATGTCATCCTGTTTATTCAAGATATTCTTGAAGCAATAGGGAATATCGAGGAATTTACTCGAAATATGGGATTTAAGGAGTTCATAGCTGATAAAAAGACCAGAGATGCAGTGGTGAGAAATCTGGAGGTAATTGGAGAAGCTGCTAAAAATCTTCCTGATGAAATTAAACAGGAATATTCAGAAATAGAATGGAAAGCAGTCACAGGAATGAGGGACAAGCTCATTCATGAATACTTTGGGGTTAGTAATCCAATCGTCTGGGAAACAGTTACCAATGACATTATAATTTTCAAAAAACAAATTAAAGTTATTCTTGAAAGAGAAAATGAAACAAAAAACCAATAGATGTTATTATTACAATTTTGACATGAGTTTTTGAAGAATGGTGGTTCAACTGTCAGAACTTAATGTATCTGATAAACTGCAGGCCAGGCACATGTGCAGACCGATGGCGGGAAATTGATGGAGGCTGTTGTGCATCATGTGCTGGCGGGGTGAGGTACAGGTGAATGGGACAACAGTGGTGGGAAGTTAATTTCAGTTGTTGTGCCGGTGGAGTGCCGCCATGGCTGTAAAAATATAAAAATTAAGTAATATTGTACCGCAAAGGACGCGAAGTTTAGGCAACAGTGTCTTTGCGTCCTTTGCTCCCTTGCGGTGAGTTATCCCTAGACCTATGCACCATCTTACATCCACTTGCAGGCCCCCCCTCCTGCACTGATGCCTGGGCACGCTCCTTACTTTAGATATCAGAGATGCCTTCGTTGATGAGGTGGCGATCCTGGTAGATATTGCAACCGAGCCGGAAGAACTGATCAACGCAGGTAGGGGCAAAAATAATGATCTCCCCGACATCGTGTAGGTAAACATTCGATGGGATGAACTGGATTTACAGGATGCTGCGAATCACTCGTATCCTGCCAATCCTGTACATCCTGTCTATTAATTCAGGCATTGTGATTTCCATGTTTGAAAAATATATCCTTTAATACTGATGTTGCCCCCACAATGTTAAAGAAAAACGTGAAATTGAATCATTGAGTTGAAGTCACAACCGGCCATATTTTTTATGTGCCTGTTCTGCTGTAAGAATGTCAAATATGTAAACGGTGCGTTTTTCCTTATCGATTCGATAGAAGATACGAAAACGTCCTACTCTTAAACGATATGCAACATCATTGGCACCTTTTATTTCTTTTTTCTCACCTTTTCCAGTGCCTGGGAAAGGGTCATTCAACTCTTTAATTGCTACCTTAATGTTATCCCTAAAAGTAGGCGGAAGGTTCTTAAAAAGGTCTGGAAGAACCAATACATCAAAGGTCATCTATATTGACAAAATCATTTTTGCGCTTTTCAACAACTTGTTTGCCATGTTCTACAAGGCTATTACGATTGTGTTCAATAATCAGATTTTCAATGACCGTGTTATAGTCATCGCCCATATGTCCAATTTCACGTAAGGTGTCACGTGTGTTTGTCTTTAATTGAATTGTGGTTGTAGCACTCATATTATGTCATACTATAGTCGCTATAGTACTTATAGTGTATCGTAGGAGTGGAAATGACATCGGATCATCTACATTAAATTTAAAATAAGTGCATGATGTGACTTCCGAGCCGGAAGAACTGATAAATGCCAAAGGGGGCTAAATTAAGACCTGGCCGGAGCGCAAGTTCCATACCATCAACTTAATCAAAAATGAGGGCCGGGATTTGAAGCTGCTCTCCTGTGCCGGCACATGAGCCAATCTACGGGACATCATAAGGGATTACGACAGGCTGGGAATTGGTGTGTGGGATATCTTCAATGCCTCAAAGGACTCGGTTGCATTACCAAATAGAACAAACCGCCCTATCCTCTCCAAAGTCGACCAGCTCATGGCCCTCTGCGATGAACTGGAGGCCGGGCTGGAACAAGCGCAGACCGAGGGCGGGAAGTTGATGGAGGCTGTAGTGCATCATGTGCTGACGGGGCGATAGATGAAAGAAAAATACAATTCCTAAGTGAAAAGTGGATTAAGTTACACATAATATTATACAGTAAAAAAAGTAAAATAAGGGTTTGACGCCCTATATTTCTAATTCCCTATCAATTTCCTCAAGCTATTATAGGAAATATGGTAATTCTCTGCTACATTCTGTTCTGCAAATACCATTGCATCTCGGGAGGTTATCCCTTGTGCAATGGATTCATCTCTCATTTCATAAATCTTTGATATTATTTCAAATGTATCCATTTTTGATCAACCACTCTATTGACCAACCTACATTTAAAACTATTTGCAATGATTAATACCATTAGATTTAAAAATACTTAGAACAGTATGAACGTTGCCCTATAATATATCGAATAAGTTATATTTTGAATATATTGATTCTAATCATATCGATTATTTAATAACTCCCAATTATCACGGACACCTGTTATCATAATTTCCACAGTAGATCCAGACCTTAAAATCAATACATTTAACATATTCATTTCCAATTAACCAGATTAAATGGAATCCCATATACTCATAGACTCATACGGCCGCAAAATAACAAGCCTGCGTGTATCAATAACAAGTAAATGCAATCTTAATTGTTTCTACTGCCACAACGAAGGGCAGAGCGGCCATGAGGCAGACATGAGTGTTGAGCTTATTATCAGGATCATCAATAAGGCAGCCAGCCTGGGTGTAAGAAAAGTGAAGTTCTCAGGAGGTGAGCCATTGGTCAGGACAGATTTCGAGGAAATACTGGCAAGGCTTCCCAAGCTTAAAAATGTTTCAGCCACAACAAACGGGGTGCTGTTATCCAAAAGAGCCGAAGGGCTAAAGGCAGCCGGACTTGACAGAGTTAATATCAGCCTTGATACACTGAACCCCGATACCTATGCTAAAATATGCCGGTGCAGCAGTAACATCCATCAGCAGGTGCTGGACGGGGTATATGCTGCAGTGGATGCAGGGTTGACCCCGATCAAGCTAAATATGGTGATGCTGGAAGGTGTCAATTCTGGTGAACTTAATGACATGATATCTTTTATAAAAAGATTCGACGGGAACGTGATCCTGCAGATGATAGAACCCATGGACTTTAGCAATGACGGATTGCTTATGGAAATGGATATTATCAAAAAAGAACTTGAATCCAGGGCATCATCCGTGATAGAGCGAAAGATGCATCGCCGGAAGAAATACATGGTGGATGGTGTAGAGATCGAACTCGTGAAGCCTATTGATAATTCAGTGTTCTGTGCCAACTGCAACCGGCTAAGGGTGACATGCGACGGTAAACTAAAACCCTGCCTGCTTAGAAATGACAACCTTGTGGATGTAAGCCATGCCAGTGACAGTGAGCTTGTAACTTTATTCTATCAAGCAATGAAAAATCGTGAACCCTTCTATAAAGGACAGCCTTAGGAAGTCAATATATAAAGTATGGTTGACGTGATAAAGGTCTCGATAATAGCTGCAATGAACAATAACGGGACGATCACTGTGACAAAGAACCTGATGGCACTGAACAGTTCATATTTAAACCTGATCTCTTCTTCTTTTATCCTGAATATTTTCTGAAATGCAAGAACCCCAAGTCTCAGGCCCATACTGGCACTGATAAATATCATGGGCAGTTCAATGATACCATGTGGCAACATGGCAAACAGTACCACAAGTATACCATACTCCTGTACTGAACTGAAAACCACCACACCAATGAAATAACCATTGACCAGAATGAAGATGACGGGCCAGATGCCGAAAAAAGTACCAAGCAGCATAGCAATAAAACTGTTTATTGTATTGTTTGCGAAAATGAACAGCATGATCATTATGGGTGATTCTTCTGCGATCCAGTCGTATGTTTCTCCGAATTGTCCCATTAGTTCGTCAATGATATCAGGGTTAAAGTACGCTGATACATATCCTGCTGCCGTTGCAAGCAGGAACAAAGTAATAATAACAAGAAGGTAGGGGCGCAGTGGTGTCAGGTATGCCTTTGCCTCAGTGGTAAAACCTTTCCTTTCGACATAATAGTACTGTTCGTTCTGGTTCATATCCCGAGTACCATCCTAATAGAGTTACGTGTGGCAGGTGCCAGGCCCAGTACTATGATGGTCAGTTTCATCAGGTCCTTGAGCTGTCTGGACTCAACGTCCTCATCGAACTGGGTATCAAGTATGAATATTACCGGAATGAATATAATAAGCTTTAACGGAACCATGATTGCGGCTGTCCCTGCAAGATCGATCAGAATGGTGGGTACAACGTGTTTTTCATAATATCCCAGATAATCCACACCAACAAAAGTGGATGATGCATCCAGCAGGTGCGCACATAAGATGCTGATATTGATGCGTGTTATGAACATAGAATAACCTCTGTTCCTGGCCAGAAGGTATATTACTGCCGTCAGCCCGGCACCAAGAAGGATGATAGCAATGAAGTGTACGGGATTTACGATACCTTCTGCCGATAACAGTATTCCCAAGTTGATAAGTGACCACAATATACCTGCGGCTGCAAAGGCTTTTTTCCAGTCATTCACATATCCTGACCTTTGCAGCCTGATAGAGAAAAACAGCAGCAGGACAGTTATAGCAAACATTAGTAAATAGATGGGGGGGGTAATGAACAAATATTTAATTGGTGGCTCGAACAGTTCGGCATCCTCAATTACCCTCAATGTTGAGCCGGCGATGATGTACGGGATGATGACCTTGGTAAATTCCCAGTCCGATCTTACATCCATTTTTTTCAGTAGTTTTAGCACGCCGAATAAACACAAGCCCAGTAATATCGCCCATGTTACTGTGTTCACAGGGTTGTAGCCTATGTCAGAAATGATAGGATTGATATAATATTTGTAGATAAAATCCTGTATGCCCTCGGCAGTCCCCATGTTTTATAACCTCTTACGATATTATATGGTATGTATCATATGAACGAATTAAATCCAGATAATTTTAAATCAAGATGGATGCTGTTACCCAGAAATGTGGTTGTAGGCAACGGAGTGATCAATGATATCGGTAATGTTTGCAACGCTCTTAAGCTTAATGGGAATGCGTTAATTGTCAGCGGACCTACCACAATCAACAAAGCTGGCAGTGCTGTCGCTTCAGTACTGGAGGATAACGGATGTGATGTCCATTCGATAATTGTGGATAAACCTGAGATGTATGAAGTGGAAAAAGTAGAGCAGCTCATATTTGAGATAGATGACAGTACAGGTGTTTTTTTATTAGGTGTGGGTGGTGGCAAGACTATTGACATTGCCAAACTGGCATCGGGAAAGACAGGTAACCAATTTGTCAGCGTTCCTACTGCGGCTTCACATGATGGTATCGTATCCTCACGAGCATCGATAACCCAGAATGGGCAGACAGTATCGGTGGAGGCAGAACCCCCAGTGGCAGTGGTGGCCGATACACAGATAATAGCAGATGCACCTTTCAGGCTCCTGGCTGCAGGCTGCGGTGATATTATGTCCAAATGTACTGCGGTCAGGGATTGGGAACTGGCACACCGTCTGAAGAATATAAAGATCAGTGAGTATGCTTCACACCTGTCCATGATGACAGCAAAGATCATGATGGACTCGGCTGAATCGATTCGGCCAGGTCTGCCTGAATCCGCACGAACCGTAGTCAAGGCTCTGGTGGCAAGCGGTGTTGCGATGAGCATTGCAGGGTCGTCCCGGCCGGCCAGCGGTTCCGAACATAAGTTCAGTCATGCACTGAACCAGGTAGCTCCCAAGCCTGCACTGCACGGGGAACAGTGCGGCGTGGGTTCAATAATGATGATGTATCTGCACGGTGGCGACTGGCAGGGAATCAGTCGTACATTAAAGACCATAGGTGCACCAACCAATGCAGAAGAACTTGGTATCGACCCCGAACATATTATAGAAGCCTTAATGAAAGCCCATACTATCAGGCCAAAACGATACACCATACTTGGTACGGGATTGACAGAAGGAGCAGCAAGAAGGCTTGCAGAGATAACAGGGGTTGTAGAATAATATCCAGTAATTTACGAAATACTTTAATACATTATTACTTAGTGAGGACAATTAAAGCAAAACAGGAGAATGAAGTATGAATGAAGATACTATTGTGACACTTATTGGCGTAAGAATGGCAAAACCAGGCGTGGAATTCATATTCAAAGGCAAAAGCAAGGATTGTAATGGATGTAATCTCAAGAGCACATGTATGAACCTGGATGAAGGAGGCCATTATAAGATAGTTGATATTAGAAATGCAGCACCCCTTGATTGTTCAATACATGATGGTGGTGTGCAGGCTGTGGATGTGGTAGAGGTACCCTGGAAGGTATTTATCGAGACTAGTAAGGCTTACGAGGGTTCGACTATCACGTATGAACCTGTTAACTGCGATGAGAAGGATTGCGAGATGTTTGAAATATGCCAGCATTCCGGTCCGGTACCCGGACGAAAATACAAGATCCTGAAAATTGCGGGAGAACCGGATGGTGAATGCTTAAGGGATATGACCTTTAAGGTAGTGGAACTGAAATAATGAGCTACCGTTAATTATAAGCATATCCGATACAATGTTGGACGACCAGATTAGGATGAATGTAATATATTAATTATACTATTGAAGATCGGAGGATGAAAAATGGGTAAAACCGGTTCAATCGAATGGGGCAGAATTAAGGGCAGAAAGGGAAAAACCAGACTGGTTGAAAAAAGCAATCTGGAATACAAGCGCCCGGGTCCTGCACAGCGGTACAATTCAGCAGGTACAAAACGCAGACGTTTCAAGCGTTCTGAAAAAGCAGTTCAGAAATAACCATCAATGAGTTGCACATGAAATATGTGCAATACTTTTTTATATTACGTGAAGTAGAATTGTATATGATTTAGGAAATCTAGGCAGCAGCAAGGATTTCCTTGCTGTATATAATTCAATATGTTTTTCAACCTTCAGGATAGACATAGCGTATCCACTTCAAAAAGTATGGTCAAATGCAAGATTAATGTAGACACTGATTACACTGATTACACTGATTTTCACAACCACTATCAATCTGTGTAATCAGTGTAATCTGTGCCTCAAAATTCAGAGCACTATGATTAATTACCATTTAATTTGAGGGGATACGACATAGTCATCAACTACCACCGGACTCAATACAATGAACGACACCGCAAAACCCCTGATGGTACTGGGAACAGGCTCACATGTCGGCAAGAGCATAGTAGTCACAGCCCTGTGTCGTATCTTTGACGAACGAGGCTTTAATGTGGCACCCTTCAAGGCTCAGAATATGAGCCTCAATTCCTGGATAACAGACAACGGCGACGAGATAGGCATAGCCCAGGCAATCCAGGCAAAAGCATGCGGCATCCCACCCACAGCAGACATGAACCCCATCTTGCTAAAACCAAAAGGTGACCGCCATTCCCAGGTAATCATAATGGGGCGGCCGTATGCAGACCGTAGTGCCGGTGACTATTATGAATCCATTGAAGAGATGATGAAGGTTGTCGAGCACGCATACAATAGTCTGGCCAAACAGCATGACATCATTGTGATTGAAGGGGCAGGGGGTGCTGCCGAGATCAACTTATACCACCGGGACGTGGTCAATATCGGCACTGCCAGGCTGCTTAAGCCCCCCATCATCCTTGTGGGTGACATTGAGCGGGGTGGTGTGTTCGCCAGCATCTACGGCACCCTGAAACTACTACCTGACGACATCGCACCGCTGGTTCGGGGCATCATAATCAATAAATTCAGGGGCGACCCCGCAATACTGGAACCGGGCCTCAGGGAACTTGAAAAACTGACCGGTGTGCCCGTTCTGGGCGTCATACCATATACCAAACTATCCATTCCATCTGAAGATTCTGTCTCGATCGCAGACAAGAAACAGTTATCCAACAAAGATAACGGCCTTGTGGATATTGCAGTCATAAGGTTGCCAAGGATATCAAATTTCACAGACTTTGAGCCCCTGGAGCAATTATCGAACATAAGGTACGTTGAGCCGGGCGGAGACCTTGGCCAGCCTGATGCACTGATATTACCTGGTACCAAGAACACCATTGATGACCTGAAAGTGCTGCAGGACAGCGGCACATATATCCGGATCCTTGAACTTGCACATGCTGGTATTCCGGTTATCGGGATATGCGGCGGCTACCAGATGATGGGCAAGACTATTACTGATAGTGGAATCGAGGGGAGCGGTGGGAGTGCAGCCCGTGTGGACGGACTTGGGCTGCTTGATATTTCCACGGATTTTTCAAAATATGAAAAACAAACTATCCGGACAAAAAAAACCGTAACAGGTAATGGCCCCATCCTGGGCAGGATCAACGAACAGCAAGTAGACGGTTACGAGATACATATGGGCATGTCAAGACTACATGGTAACACACCGGCCTTTGATGACGACGGTTGTGTCGATGTGACCGGATTAGTGTGGGGGACATACATGCACGGCCTATTCGAGAATGAGAACTTGAGGGATGCATTTCTGGAGTATCTCTATGCCAAGCGCGGACTCAAGTACAGCAGCATCAAAGACAGGATTACATACACAGACCCCTACCACCAACTGGCAGAGCACTTCCTGGCACATGTGGATATGGATGCCGTTGAAAGCATGGTAGGCTCGTCGAAGAAATAGTGTGGCCGTCGAATGCATAGTGTGGTCGCTGAATGCATGGTAGGGCCATCGAAGGTATGGTAGGCCCGTCGAAGATATGCTAGGCTGGTCAGATATCGTTTACCAGACACGCCACGGCATACGCGGGGAAGACCTTCGAGATATCACTGCCATATTTTTCGGATAGCAGGGTGCAGGTAAGTCCGGCATGCTTCGCCGCATCACGTACTATAAACTCGCCCAGTCCTGCACCAACCATAGTATTGATGTCGTGTTGTGATGCCAGTATTCCCAGTGCCTCTGCCAGTTCATCCCTCTGGTGGTAATAAACCTGCCTGGCGATATCCATAATGTCATCAGAATCCAGTTCGGTGGTATCTGCGCACACCACCCTGGCCAGCCGTCTTGCAGCATCCTTTTGGGTCTTCCCGCCAGAATCGGCTGTTTCGCAGGTGTAATCCTCCTGGCTGATATTTCCCAGCAGCAGGTTGGCGTCTGCGGTCTGGGCGAAAAGCTCAGAGGATAATCTGTAATTGTTACCGCCCAGTTCGATTAGATCCATCAGGGCCGCAATATTGGTGCGGAGTATGCCCCTGTATAATAGTTCATGGCGCCCAAGCCGCTGGAAGTCTGTCGTACCGGCTAGGGGACGGCCGTGCTTTACCGGAATAAGGTCGGTAGTTGTGCTGCCCACATCAGCGAATATGCAATCACGCTCCCTTCCAGCCAGCAGGGCTGAAGCGGTCCAGTTGGCTGCGGCCAGTGACCTGATATCGCCGCTTGAATCTATGAACTTGCCCCTGT
The DNA here is from genome assembly GCA_014237145.1 of ANME-2 cluster archaeon. NCBI lineage: Archaea > Methanobacteriati > Methanobacteriota > Methanomicrobia > Methanosarcinales > ANME-2 cluster archaeon. The sequence goes on along the minus strand of JAAXOC010000063.1, from coordinate 13,700 downwards.
TATTCAAGTACAGTGCGCCCGGGAATACGGCATCTATGGTATTCATGATGAAACTGACACCTTGTTCTTTATCTGTAAAACAATCTGCCAGTTCTCCAGTCATGACCACTCCAACCTTTGCGGGTTTGAGGCGGTGTATGATCTCCCCCAATACTTCGGGCAGGCGGGTATCTTTCCACAGGGGAATATAATGTAGTTCTGTGATCTGACCGTCATGTGAAGCTATTTTGGTATTGGCGCCGCCGATGTCGATGCCAATAACCGGACCGTTCGGTTTCATACATGTTCCCATTATTTAATGTATGTTATAAAACTGTTTTTGGTTACGAAAACACTCAATGTAAGAAATGTCGGCAATTCTAATATCATTACAGTCCCTTAATCCATGTGTGATATTTTGAATATTCAAGTTGGGACATAATCAAAAATTGAATTGTTTACAAAAGATGGTTTGATTTTCAAAGTAAATTGAATGGTTCAGCTTTCAGGGATTGCCTGCCATAAGGGAGCGCAGATAACACCCACTAATCAGCTTTTGTCTTTATGGCAAAACACGCTTATCTATACCTTTACCTCCATCCGTATATCTCCAACGTCGAAAATGACTTGGTTTAACTTCTGGAGAATCGCACCGATTTTTAAACTAATACCTGCAATTGTCACAACCACACCGAACACAGGGATCATATCCACCCAAACAGGCGAATTTATTAAGCCTGTCGCCTTCCCTAAAGCCCATACGGTGATAATAAATATCCCGGTCCATATCAGTACATCTGTGGCATCTAAGTGATATCCTTTTTTTATTACAACCATTGCTTTCTATTTTAATGTTTAAAGTATTTGATATTTTCTTTTATGCTAGCTTCATAACCGGATAAAACTCATCTACCTCGATAATATTAAATATGTTTATAGCCTGTTAAGTTCGTTATACCTCAGATATTAATCATGTATCTGATTTTAAATAATGATAATAATCCCATAAAGGAGATAATGAATGGCAGATTTCCGTATTATAATTTCAGACAGCAAAACAGGATTGGCACACCAGATAGAGGTTTCTGGCAGCCATGCTAATGGTTTCATTGGAAAAAGTATAGGTGATGTAGTAAGTGGGGACGCTGTAGGTCTTCCGGGCTATTCCATGAAAATAAAGGGCGGGACTGATAAGGGCGGTTTTCCCATGCGCAGTGGTCTTCCCGGTTCACCCAGGCGAAAGATACTTGTGACTGGTGGAGTAGGTTTCAATTCGCCTGTTAAAGGTATGAGACGCCGCAAGACTATGAGGGGTGAAGAGATTTCATCTGATGTCAGCCAGATCAATGTGCTCGTAGAGGAATACGGCAGCAAGTCCATTGATGAACTGCTTGGCGGCGGGGCCCCGGGGGAGGGGGCAGACAAAGAGTCAACGGAAGAAGAAGCTGCAGAAAACGTTGAGGAAGCGGCTGAAGAATAATAAGGACGTAAAATAACTTTTTTTAATGACCGGTAATTCCGGTCACAGCATCTTTATTTTCACAGTACATAAAGTATATTTGTCCGACCTTTCTCGTTCTAATAGCTGTACTTTTCTTTTTAAGATGGATTGGACTGAAAAATAGTATGGGGCCCGGGTCGGGAATCGAACCCGAGTCGAAGGATCCACAGTCCTATAGGATAACCCCTACCCCACCCGGGCACAGAATTTTTGGTAGGGAGAGTGGTGCTTATGGATGCATTGAAATAACATAAAGGTTTTGATGTAACGGCTCTTCTGTGTGCATAATTCAAGCCCAGTCCAGGGATTTCACCCTATTACGACAATAAAGAATAAGTACTTTAATGCGCTATTAGGATACCCTGCAGTCCCGTAGGGTAGAGGTCAATCCTGCAGGCCTTTGGAACCCGAGACTCTTTTTGAGTCGAGGATGAGGACAGCCCGCGACGGCGGTTCGAATCCGCCCGGGACTATTATCCAATCATTTGCAGAACACCATCGTGCTCCGGTAGTGTAGTCCGGTCAATCATTCCGGCCTTTCGAGCCGAAAACTCGGGTTCAAATCCCGGCCGGAGCATATTTTACTTTTCATATACCTCTGATAAAAACCTGGAAATATCAATTCTTTCAATCTTCATACTCGCCTGGACTACCCGGACTACCGGGAAAGTTCACCCAGGACTTTCCTCACAACATCCCCATCAGCAGGATAACTTTTCTCTTCAATTACAACCGCAGGCAGTTCCTTGATATGATACCTAAGCACTGCATCCGGATGCACAGTAGTATCTAGTATACTGAACCTTGCACCGAACTCCCTTGCAGCATTTTTAATGGCTTTGCTTATATCAGGCGTAGGGTCGGTAGACATCACAGCAATCCCACAGGTGCAGTCAACACGCTTGTATTCAAGTTTCTTAACAAGGATTACTTCCAGTTCTCTGGTCACAATCCATGTATTAGTCATTGAATCGATATTACTTTATTCCAATAAGTGAAAATATAAAAAAAAATTAAAGGGATTGGTTTAATAGTATAACTAACACCAATAATAAAAAAAAATACAGAAAATGGTTTTTTCCCAGGCACCCTTCACGATGCCAGGGAATCAAAACTGGCTTGAATAAGTCAGTTTAATTTTATTCTACTTTCTCTGCAATTGCGAATTTTCGCATTACCTTATTGATCCTTATAGTAATCTCATCACCGACCTGTGTTTCAGGTACGAAAATGACGAAACCTTCAATTCTTGCAATACCGTCGCCTTCTCTTGCGAGGTCTTCAATCGATACATCATATGTTTCTCCGGCTTCTACCGGAGCACTTTCTTTAACGTTTCCGAACAAATATTACACTTCCTTAAATTACAATTATAAACTATCCTAATAAGCAGATTCACAGAAATAGTAATAGTAAAACAATTACCGTCACAAGTGCCACTTATAAAATAGCTTCTAATCAAATTCTCTTATGTTCTTTCAATATATAAAACTTTGCAGAAAAGGTTGTAATTGCGTTGGCTGGACTTTTAATTGTCCAATTCCAAATAAACTTGAGAAGCCATGTCGTCAGTATTTTATCTACCTGGATTTCTATACATTTTCTTACTTTTCGTGGCTATATTTCACACCATTGTTATGCCCATAAGTGATATTTTGTAGTACACTCCAAAAGCGATCATCATATCTGAAATATAGAAACTTGGTATTGAGTTGAATGATCGGCAAAGAAACGCTTTGAAATCCGCATCCATGAAAGGGTTCATAAATAATCAAATTTATAGAAAGATTAACTGTGTATCAGATGAGACCTCAAATCGGGGATTGTCTCAACATCTTGAAAGGGGTCCTAAAAAAAGGGCAAGGGCAGATCAACTAAATATGTACCTACGTTTGGCGATTTGAACATGAGTGATGGAAAATGAACAGATTGCCAAAAATATCTTACACTACAAAGTGATTACCATGAGAACTATAGTAACAGGTGGCGCAGGATTCTTAGGGTCGCACCTTTGTGACCTTTTAATTTCGAAAGGACATGAGGTCATCTGCATAGATAACCTTGTGACTGGCAATACAAATAATATCGATCACATCGATTCGGACAGGTTCACCTACTTGAAACACGATGTCACAAAACCGATATATTTCGGGGACAAGATCGACTACATATTCCACCTCGCATCCCCTGCTTCCCCTATCGATTACCTTGACCTGCCCATCCAGACGCTCAAAGTCGGAGCACTTGGCACCTACAACATGCTCGGTCTTGCCAAAGAACAGGGCGCCCGCTTTTTGCTTGCATCCACATCTGAGGTCTACGGCGACCCGCTTGTGAACCCGCAGTCTGAAACCTACTGGGGTAATGTGAACCCAATTGGACCGCGCGGGGTGTACGATGAGGCTAAGCGGTATGCTGAGGCGATTACGATGGCATATCACAGGTATCACGGTATGGATACGCGTATCGTGCGCATCTTCAACACCTACGGGCCGCGCATGCGTGCAGGTGATGGGCGGGTGGTGCCGAATTTTATTAACCAGGCTCTGCATGGGGAGGATATTACTGTGTATGGTGATGGAAACCAGACGCGTTCGTTCTGCTATGTGTCTGATCTGGTCAATGGGATATACAGGTTGATGATGTCGGATTGTGCGGAGCCTGTGAATATCGGGAATCCGGATGAGATGAGTGTACTGGAGTTTGCTGAACGGGTTATTGAGGTTATCGGGAGTGGTTCACGAATTGTTTTTGAGGAGTTGCCTGTGGATGATCCAAAGGTCAGGAGGCCGGATATTGGTAAGGCGAAGGATGTGCTGGGGTGGGAGCCGGAGGTTGGGTTAGTGGAAGGGTTGGACATGACTGTGGAGTATTTTAAACAATCTCAACCGAACAGAGTATAATTTCAACTATTGTTAAAATATCCTGTTTTCGGTAAGAACAAAAGGATGGTGATATGCAATCTAAGAATGACCTATTATATCAGTTGTAAGTACTTTCAAGATATCTTCTACTGTCATCTCTTCAGATTCAAACACATCATATTTCCGGTGTACGTGGAACGGAAAGGTGGAAAGTTCCCTATGGTGTGGTGCATTGTCCCATCTGACTAGAAGCTCATTATTCTTTTGATGATGATATGAATATTTATCCCGTTTAATCTCTCCAAATATCGTAAAATATTCAGAAATATATAATACTGAATTGTCAATCATCAATAGCTTACATTCCAGATATCCAGAAACAGACGTGATAAATTCATCAAGAACCTCAATATCCCTGACGATAAAAGATGCAGTCAAAGAAGCCTTAACATCAGCTAAATAACTCTCAAGCATGAATTATTGTCTCAATTTCTTTTGCTCTTTCCATGAGCTTATTATGTGTATCCTTGCAAGCATACCACTTTATGTATTCCCTGTCATCTCCAAGCTCACCCGCATTAAATTGTGCATAAAAGATATCAGAGTTCATGTTATGACGTTTTTCCAGTTCAGCAAGGGAACTCTCAATTTCCCTTATTTCACGCCTGACCATGTCTAACTCAACTTTAAACATCTTGGTTATTGTTGAAGTTATGTATTTTTTCTCAAATTCCAGACCATGGGATAGTTGGAATTTCAAGGCATCCATGTAATTGGTATGCATAATAAAAAGTATTTATTTTTAACGTTATAAGCCTTCCTAACACCAATTGGTGGAAGCGTCTTTTATGTTTTTGGCCTATGATAGCTTTTTTTTGTACCAATGGGAGTTATTGAACCAATTTTCGAAAGTTTATTAATCAATTAAAGTAAATTTAATCCTGTTTATGATATTTGCTGACACAATAGCCAACTACTGGCCGCAGTGGTTGTCGTGGAACGTCGCAACACCGATATTTATCTTTATGATCATAGTTGCAACCATCTTTTTTGCTAGGCTGTCTGACAGGCTTCTCCAGGGTTATTTCAAAAAGGCCAGCCTTAAACTGAGGGTAGACCCCACCGGTTACAGGCTGCTGCGGCACCTTGTTGTGGCCGCCATTTACATTGTGGGTCTTATAGTTGTCATATCCAGCGTTCCCCAGCTTCGCACACTTTCAGTAGCATTATTCGCTGGTGCCGGCTTTGCAGGTATCATTATCGGCTTTGCAGCGCAGAGTACACTTGCCAATATTATGTCAGGCATATCACTTGCAGTGTTCCACCCCTTTAGGGTAGGAGATATTGTCACGATCCATAATGAGTACGGCACAATCTCTGATTTGACACTGCGTCATACCGTAGTGGTCACCTGGGATAACAGGCGTCTCATTATTCCCAATTCCATTATCAGTGAAGAAGCTATCATAAACTGGTCAATTGAAGACCCCACTGTAATATGGCCTGTGAACATCGGCATTAGTTATGATTCGGATATCGACCTGGCCCGGTCCATCATGGCAGATGAAGCCAGGGGTCATCCCAATGTCATGGACCACTACGAAGTCAGCCGGATACACCCGGAGGTGACAGAAGGCAGCGAGGTTAAAGTGCTGCTGACTGAACTGGGTGATTTTGCAGTAAACCTCAGGTTGATGATCTGGGTTCGTGACAGAAGCCTGGCTTATTTTACAGGCTGCGAGTTAATGGAATCCATCAAGAAACGATTCGATGCAGAAGGTATAGAAATTCCCTTCCCGTACCGCACGATCCTGTATAAAAAAGATATGCACCCTTATGCTGTAAAGCAGGAGGCTGAGGGTCCGGGAACAGGTGTAGTAAGAAGCGCAGGAACAGGCGTAGTTGTAGGTGCAGGAAAAGGCGCAGGTAAAGGTGCGGGCGGGCTGCACTTTCAAGAAACCAGTGAACAATCAGGTGATTCCGGTGATCCGGACGAATAGTGAAGAAGTACTAAATCCTTTTAAAGAGCTTGTCCAGATATGGCCTGCTAAAAGTAACTACGGTTGGCCTGCCGTGTGGGCACGTATGCGGATTTTTAGTCCTGTACAATTGGGCCACCAGGTTTTCCATTTGCTCCCTGGTCAGTGCGGCCCCGGCCTTGATAGCACCCCTGCATGCAGTACTCTTGTACACCTGCCCGGATATGCCGGTCCCGTCCCTGACCCTGCCGCCAGATAATATATCGCTTATGATATCATGTACTACAGTAGTATCTTCCAGCCTACCCAGGATATGAGGCACTGCAGTCACTGCAAAGGAATCGGGACCGAACTCTGAAATAACAAAACCTGCCTCCTCAAGATACGGTAAATAGTCCTTTATCAGCACCTTTTCCTTTGAATTCAGTTCAAGATTAACAGGTGTTATTAATTCCTGCACTCTCCCATCTCCCGATTCCAGCACCTGTTCGTATAAGATGCGCTCATGGGCAGCATGCTGGTCGATCAATACCAACCCGCCCCCGCTCCAAGCGACAATATAAACATTATCTACCTGGCCCAGTATCTGCAACTCAAGGTGCGGCCCGGTTTTTGTTACCTCATGAGTCTGCGTCAGGTACCTGTCAGTGCGCTTAAGCCTGCGCTGGGTATCTGCAACCGACACCTTGAATTCGGTCTGTATCTCACTGACCTCCTGTACTTCTATTGAAGGGGAGGGATATAGTTTCGTTTGGGTTACTGTCTCCTTTGTTCCAGGCACCAGTTCTGTTTCGGATAGTATAGAACCCACAGCTTCTGAGACAGCATTCGTAAGGGCAAGTTCATTGCCGAACCTCACATGCTGCTTTGTGGGATGTACATTTACATCCACTTCCGATGTATCCAGCTTGATATTAAGTAAGGCCACCGGATACCTGCCCTTCGGCAGCATGGTATAATATCCCAGGCGTATGGCGTCGCTTATTGTCTTTGACCTGACCGGTCTTCCATTTATAAAGAATACCTGGTGGTCCTTATCACTCCTTGTAAAGCCCGGTTTTGAGATATATCCCAATATCTGCACAAGGTCATTTGTAAAATTTACCGGTATCAGTTCCCTTGCAATCCCGGGCCCGTAAATGTGCACAATAGTATCGAACAGGTCACCCGATGCAGGGGAGCGAAACAGTTCCCTGCCGTTGTGTGAAAGATAAAATGAGACATCATTGTGGCCCAGTGCGTTCCCGGTGACCACGTCCACGATATATGCCAGTTCGCTTCGTCCCTTTTTCAAAAACTTCCTGCGCGCAGGCGTGTTAAAGAACAGGTCTTCTACTACAATGGACGTACCATCGGCTGCCCCTGCATCACCCATACTCACCACCTCACCGCCGTGCACCACCACATGGGTGCCGGCAACTTCACCGGGACGTTTGGTGGTAATCTCTACCTTTGACACGGCAGTAATGGATGACAGGGCCTCGCCCCTGAATCCCAGGGTCAGCACCTTCTCAATATCATGGGCGTCCCTTATCTTGCTGGTGGCATGTTTTAAAAAAGCGATAGATACATCCTCCCGGCTCATCCCGCTGCCGTTATCAGTGACCTTGATGGACTTGATGCCGCCACCCATAACCTCTATCCTGATATCTGTGGCACCGGCATCGATCGAGTTCTCGACCAGTTCCTTAACAACAGAACCCGGGCGCTCGATCACCTCACCCGCCGCTATCTTATTGATAGTAGCTTCATCAAGGACATGTATCTTATTGATAGTAGCCGCATCAAGAACATGTATCTTATTCACTGCCAGCATCTCCACCTGCCTGTTTTTTCAGTTCATGCAATTTGTTGAGCGCTTCCAGCGGCGTCATCCCATCAATATTTAATTCTTTCAGGGTCTCGACAACCGGGTTAGGCTGTAGGGCTTCGCTGCTGCCCGGGTCGAACAGCATCAACTGAGTGTATGTTGCACTGCTCTTTCCTTTATGTCCCAGGCTTTCACTCTCTACTTCACTCAGTACTTCTTTGGCTCTCTGTGTCACCTTCAGGGGCACTCCGGCCAGGCGTGCCACATGGATGCCGTAACTCTTGTCAGTGGCCCCGGGTACGATCTTTCGTAAAAATACCAGGTCATGTCCCTCTTCTTTTACAGCAATGTGATAATTCCTGACCCGCTTTAAGCTTCCTTCCAGGCTTGTCAGCTGGTGATAATGTGTGGCGAATAAGGAGCGTACCCCTACACGACCCCTGTTATGGATAAATTCAACTACAGAGCGGGCGATGCTGTATCCGTCAAAGGTGCTGGTACCCCTGCCTATCTCATCCAGCAGGATCAGGCTCTTAGGGGTTGCATTGTTCAGGATGTTTGCCAGTTCCACCATCTCTATCATAAAGGTACTTTGCCCGCTTGCCAGGTCATCGAATGCCCCTACACGGGTGAACACCCTGTCAACGATACCGACAGACGCATATGATGCAGGCACAAAGCATCCTGTCTGTGCCATGATAACGATGAGAGCGGTCTGCCGCATGTAGGTGGATTTACCTGCCATGTTCGGACCTGTGATGAGCAGGAACTGATCGCTGTTGCAATCGATATGGGTATCGTTAGGCACGAATGCGCCCTGTACGGAATTCTCTACTACCGGGTGGCGTCCGTCCCGTATCAGGATCTCGCAGCCGTCATTTATCTCTGGCCTGACATAGTTATTGTTCACTGCCGCTTCGGCCAGGGTGATGATGACATCCAGTTCGGCTATGAGCCCGGCTGTATCCTGTAGTCCGGCGGCCTGTTGTGCTATCTTCTTGGTGATCTGGGTAAACAGTTCGTATTCAAGTGCCACTCGTTTGTCGTTGGCTGAAAGTATCATTGCCTCTTTTTCTTTCAGTTCAGGTGTGTAGAACCGCTCGGCATTGGTCATGGTCTGCTTCCTGATATATTCATCAGGCACCTGGGACTGATTGGCCTTTGTCACTTCTATGAAGTAGCCGAACACTTTGTTGTATCCCACCTTCAGCGACCTGATGCCGGTACGCTCCCGTTCCTGCTGCTGCAGTTTGGCCACCCAGTCCTTGCCATGTGCGGTCAAGTCGTTCAGCTCGTCCAGTTCTGGCTTGTATCCTGCCTTTATCATACCGCCCTCACGCACACTGGCCGGCGGCTCGTCCACGATCGAGCACTCCAGCAGGTCGGTGAGGTCAGCGAAATCGTTGAGTGAGTTGTTTATGGATGAAAGGATATCTGAGCTGATACCTGCTCCATTTAGTGCCGATTTTATCAGGGGCAGGGCGCCCAGTGAAGTGCGAAGTGCCACCAGGTCCCTGGCATTGGCATTGCCGTAGACGATGCGTCCGGTAAGCCTCTCAATGTCGCGTATCCCTTTTAGGAGTGAGCGCAGGTCATAGCGCAGCAGGGTGTTACCGGACATTTCTCCTACACCATCCAGCCGCCGGTTAATGTCATTCACCGATACTAGGGGTTGGACCAGCCATTTTTGCAGCCGCCTGGAACCCATGGGTGTACTGGTGTGGTCCAGTACTTTCAGCAGCGTGGAGTTTGTACCTCCGTCACGCACGTTTTTTACCAGTTCCAGATTGCGCAGCGTAACAGCGTCCAGTACCATGAACTGGTTTTCAAAGTACGTCCTTGGGGTCTGGATATGGTCCAGTTCCCTCATCTGGGTATCCCTGGCATAGGCGAGTGCGGCACCTGCGGCCGTAGTGGCGGCGGGCAGGTCCTTAAGTCCCATACCCTCCAGGGTGGCAGCGTGAAAATGGTCCAGCAGGCGGCGCCTGGCTGTACCTGGTTCGAATGCGTCTTCCTCATATTGATGGATGATGAGCTTCAGGTTGTCTTTCAGCCTGGCTGTAAGTTCGCTCTTGCTGTACAGTTCAGGCGGCACGATGCATTCGGCAGGCCGCATCCTGACCGCTTCACTCACAACGGCGTCATAGGGTGCTTTATCTTCCACCTGTGTGGTCATGAACTCGCCTGTGGAGATGTCTAAAAATGATATGCCTAATTGGGCATCATGGCGGGCCACAGCCATCAGGTAGTTGCTGCCCGAATCAGAGAACATGGATGAGTCCATGGCCGTGCCAGGGGTTACCACCCTGACCACGCCCCGCTTGACCACACCTTTGGCTTGTTTGGGGTCTTCAAGCTGCTCGCAGATGGCTACCTTGTAGCCTTTCTTTATCAGCCGGGGCAGGTATGAGTCGATGGCATGGTATGGTATGCCTGCCAGGGGCATCTTTTCGCCGTCCTTGTCCTTGCCCCTGGTTGTGAGGGTGATGTCCAGTTCCTTGGCCATGGTGGCTGCATCCTCGCCGAACGATTCGTAGAAGTCGCCCATCCGAAACATGATGAGGGCATCGGGATGTTGCTGCTTGGCGTCGTAGTACTGGCGCATGGCAGGGGAAAGTTTTTGCATGGGGTGGACTCCGGTTGGGATGGTGGTTGTATGAGGGGTATATATTGGCGCGGGAGGTATTTTTGTTTTGGGGTTTTGCGATGGGTGGATTATTTAATATTTTGATTTGATATAAGCATAACAAAACTGTTATATAACAAAAATGATATATAACAGTTTTGTTATATATCATCAATTGGAGATAATAAATATGATACCAGTTTGCAATCCGGCAGTAGGAAATGATTTTATTGACCGTGAGAAAGAGATTTCACTAATACTCTCTACATTAGAGAAGGATAGTGTTCTTCTAATCGCCCCGCGAAGGTTTGGGAAGACCTCGATTATGAGGAAGCTGGAAAAAGAACTGTTAGATGCGGATGAAATATGTGTATTTCTCGAAGTGGAAGATGTGAATTCCCCACACCGTTTTATTTCTGAAATAGTAATGGCTCTGATTGAAAATGAAAAAATCGAGCAAAGAACAAAACTGATTCCTGCTTTTAAAAATGGTTTTCAATGGTTCAAGGATAATATAGAAGAAATTGGAATATCAGTGTTTAAAGCTAAATTAAGGACTAACATTAAAAATGATTTAAAAGAAAATTGGATTGATAAATCCGCACAAATATTTGATGTAATCAATGAAGCGGATTCAAAAATTTGCTTCATAGTAGATGAATTCCCCATAGCAATTGAAAAAATAGAACAAAAGTATACGGAAAATTTCTTACATTGGTTCCGAAAGATCCGCCAGGTGTCTCCAAACCTGAGATTTATTGTCGGTGGTTCAGTTAGTATGGATCGTGTTGTAAGGAATGTGGGTGGAGTAAGTGTCATTAATGATTTCAAAAGGATTCGAATAGATGGATTCCAAAAACAGATAGCACTTGATCTCATTGAAAAAGTTTTCCAGGAAGAAGGATGGACCTACGTACCATCATACGGTGAAAAAATATTAGGTTGTATTGGGGAGGCCTATATACCTTATTTTATTGCGATTATGCTAAGCGCCATAAAAGAAGAATACATTTTGAGGGATGGAGAAATTAATGACGAATTGATAGAGAAAACATATAATTTCCGTATTCTTGGCAATGAAGGAAAATACTATTTTGAGCATTATTCCCAGAGGTTGAGAATTTTTTATGGTGATATGGAAGAGAAAGCTGCAATAGCTATATTGAAAAATGTCTGTAATGTTGATTGTTATCCTGTTGACATGGCATTTGGGATTTTCAAACAGGAAACAGCAATCGATGATTACGAACAGTTCATGGATTTAATAGCTGATCTAAGTAATGACTTTTACTTGGAGCATGACCCTGAAAATGGACTTAAGTTCTATTCTAAAATGCTGCAGGACTGGTGGAGGATATATCATGGCGATGTCTAGTGATATTATATTTTATAGATATTCGCCTGAGAATATGTCTGAAGACATTTTACGAAAACTTTTCGTGGGCAGGGAAAAACTGCTTGAAGATCTGGTAAAGGAAATAGGGAATGCCGCAGAGAATAAGACACCCAGGTTTTATCTGGTGGTAGGAGCCAGGGGAATTGGAAAATCCCACTTTTTAACTTTACTCTATTATGAAATTGAACATAAATTTCCCTCGTTATTAATTCCGGTAAAACTGGCAGAAGAGGAATATTCTATCTATCGTGCATCAGATCTTTTCGTGAGGATTTTAGAGGAATATTCAAAAGACACTTCTGATATCCTATCCCTGGAAGAGGAAGATGAAATCCTGCATGCAGCAGTAGAACAACTTAAACTGATTTCCAGAAAGGATGGGAAGAGATTTATTATTTTTGTCGAAAATCTACACGAGCTATTTAAGCAGTTGGAAAAAGAAGAACTTCAAAAATTGAGATCAATATTCCAGAAAAATGATATTTTTTCTTTAGTTGCCACGGCTCCGTTGATATTTCCTTCTTTATCTGAACATGATGAACCATTTTATAATTTTTTCCATATCCAACACCTCAAGGAGTTTTCGTATCACGAGATTAGGGAGTTGATGCAAAAAATAGCTGAAATTGAAAATGGTGAGGGGTTTTTGGAAAAATTAGAACAATATGAAGAAAGGATACATGGAATGGTTCACCTTACAGGAGGCAGCCCTAGACTTGTATTCCTTTTTTATGATATGATAATAGGTGGGGAAATCGAGAACATTGAGAAGGCATTTTTCAAAATCATAGATGAACACACTCCCTTTTTCCAGGAAATATTCCAGATGTTAACCGGACAGCAGAGACTAATTTTTGATGTTCTCATTTCTTTCGGGGAAACTGCCACACCCAAACAAATCTCAGAAAAATCAAGAATCAAACTCCAATCTGTTAATACGCAGCTAAGGAGACTGGAAATAGATGGATATGTTATTTCACGGCCGATGGGAAGACATACTAAATATGAAGTGAGGGAACGACTTTTTCGCATTTGGCGAGAAATGCGACAACCATTTGGCAGAAAAAGAGTGTCTATTATGTTGGATTTCTTACAGTTATGGTATACTACTGAAGAGTTGAAAGAGCTTTTTAAAATAAAATTTGAGCTTCTTGAAGCAGGTGAAAAATCGGTGCTTAAGGAACTATGTTATTATGCTGAAATTCAACCTCCCGAATTTAAAGCAGAGGCTCTGTTAAAGCTTACACCTAAACTTATATATTTTGGGGAACTGGAAGAAGCTGTCTACGAAATTACCAAGCTTAAGGAAACTGCAGCACAGACAAAGGACAAAGAATTAGAAAATAAAATACCGCTTTATGAAGGGCAAATATTTTTATATGAAAAAAAATTTGAGGAAGCACTTGAAGCGTTTAATATGACTCTTGAAGAAAATCCAAGGCATGAAGATGCACTGTTTAACAAAGGTTTAGCATTAGGAAATCTCGGGAAGTATGAAGAGGCACTTGATGTATTCAACATGGTTCTGGAAATCAATCCGAAACA
>JAAXOC010000062.1 GCA_014237145.1 ANME-2 cluster archaeon | reverse complement strand
AAAGAGATTAAGGTTACTCAGTATGACAGGAAGAAAGTTAAATGCTTACAGTGTGGTCATATATTCACTTCTAAAGATCCAGACTGCCCGCAGAAAGGAAATTTTGGAATATACTTATTGGTTTATATCACAATGCTGAAATTTCATCTGCGCGGTGTGTTGAGAAAGATACAGGACTTTCTATTATATGAAAATAATTTTGAAATCAGTGTCAAGGGAATCAATGATGTACTACTAAGAGTTGGAGATGCTTGCAAGAGTGAGTATGATCTGAAAATCGAGAAGATACGAAATGCTAAGTGGAGATACATAGACGAAACAGGTTTTAAGATAAACGGTGAAAAATGGTGGCTATGGATCTTCAGGACGAATGATAATGAAACACTGGTCGTTATACGTAAATCAAGGGGCAGGAAGGTCCTTGATGAAATACTTGGAAAGGATCATCCAGGTCCACATATTGTTGATGGTTGGAGTGCCTACTGTAAAACAGCTATTCTCCAACGATGCTGGTCCCACCTCCTACGCGAGGTCAAGGCCTATAAAACGACATCAGAATATGGAAAACAGTTATCGAAGGAGATACATGCTTGTTTCAAGGAATTGAGAAAGTTTCTCGATGAGGACCATCCTATGGAGGAGAGGGTATCTCAAAAAGCGGTATTTGAGAAGAAGCTGGAAGATATAGTCGATAAATTTGATGGTTTCGATGAGTTGAAGAAGCCTTTGACTTACATTAAAAATGGTCTTGGGTGCTGGTATACATGTATGCTATATCCTGGAATGGAACCAACAAATAACCTCGGTGAGCAAGCAATACGGGAACACGTCATTTTGCGAAAGATTATTGGATGCTTCCGTTCAGAGAATGGAGCAGAGAATTATCAGTATATTGCATCTTTATTGGCTGACTGGAGGTTACAGGGCAAGAATGGGTTTGAAGAACTTGAGGAACTTCTCAGGCGAGAGTTGTGTATGAGCTAAACAAATACAAATATTTATTTATTTAATATTACTTGGAGTATACTTGGTACTCTCCTCTCATGCAGTTTTTGCCGATGAAACAGAAAACCTGGGAACACCAAGTATAAAAATTTCAACTGGTACGGGAGTTATTTCCAGTGGAACTTGTCTTGTAACACAACCCGCAACGATAGATATTACTATTCACTATTCAGCAGATGTAAAACAGGTGCTTCTGTACTGGGAAGGTCAACATTTTTCTCCAGGAGGAGATGATAAGATTCTTTTAGATGATGTTGAGGTCACAGGAATACTGGCTGGGGGATCCAAAATATGACTACTGTTTTTCAGACCTTTATCGTTGCACCGGCAACCACTGATTGGCAGTCTGACCTTTTAATATTTTCCAGTAGTGTCGCAGGAGATGTCAGCGGTTCAACTTCTTTTACCCCCTATTACGACGCTCAAGAGTGGGATACCCTGGAATCAACGGTTGATATCCCAGCACAAACAACCCAATTGACGGTGCGGGCACTTTCTGAAAACCGCATTTCAGATGTTGGTAACCCCACTTTTTTTGTATGGACTGCTGCATCCCTTTCCATACTAGACGAAATTTCGCCTGCTAAGGGTCGTATGACTGAAGAGGGAAGTGTTTTCACAAACGATAATGCCCGGGTCACTCTTGGTTTTGAGATCCACTGTGACCTAAGGAAACCTAACAATTTACAAGTGATCTGGCCAGATGGAAATAAGTTCCACATGCCTGAACTGACTTATGTAATTTACACAGATGATCCTAAAACCAACCTGAAACTACCTGTAGTTCCATTTGACACCTTCACGGGTGAGGGGACTGGCAGGTTCAATGGTGTAGAGGGTGCGACTATCAACTACATATTTGTTGACCAAGGAGAACCCGACAACTTTGATACTGTATGGATACTAATATTTGATAAACATGAGCAAGAGGTGCTAAATGTAGAAGGATCAATGAAATATGGGAACCTGCAGGCCCATAGATGATTAATTCATCTAATAATTAAAAACAAAATATAGATTGAAATAGGAGAGATAAGTTATGAGAAACATAATTGGAAATTCGGTAGATAAAGCTATAACAGCACTGGTTGTTATGCTATGGGTATTAAGTAATAGACTGACGAATAGCACTAAAGCGTTTCTGCGACCCGGACATGGAAAGCCTGGGGTACGTGCTGCGTTTTTGATGTTAAGCCTGATTGCAGCATTGATTATGACAAGTCCGGCAGCCATCGCAGAAAGTGGTGACTTCTCGATCGATTTCGTTGCGGCCAATCCTTATTCCTACGACCACCTGATCGGTGGCGGCGCCTACGATGACCGCACCATCGGGGTTGACGTTGTTGAGTCGCTGGAAGGCGGCGATTTCGACTGCGGCGATATCGTGACATACTTCGCCCTAGTTACGGTGGCTAATACTCAATCAGCGATTGACGACCAACCACAGACCATCGAGATGGACTTTTCGTTCCTGGCTGATACCACAGGTCAATCCGGTGTGGCTATCGGCGACATCGTGCTTGTGCAGGTGAACTATGGCACTATTGAGGACCTGGTCACTGGCGAGAACGGTATTGACGACGGCATCATCGATGATGGCGGCAGTACAGCCACACTCATCGATGAGAGCCTCACCGGACCGTTATTCACGTCAAAATCTGAGCTGCATGGTACTGTTGAGCTTGACGATCTGGAACCAGGCGAGCAGGTAGTGGTCCGCATCGATGTGAAGCTGTTCTGTGATCCAGGCAGCGCCCCCACCGGCAATCTGGCAGGGGCACTACCCGATGCCAGGCTGACCTATATTAATGGTAGCGTGCCCGTAGATCCTCCTGAAGCCATTTCAGTCGGCAAACAGACCGTCCCCTTCAAGCAGATCGGCGACATCTGCTTCCCTGAGCTGGTCATCGAGAAGACTGTGACTGATTCTGGCGACTGTTCCCTCGGTGTAGATGATCTCACCGTTACTTCTGGTGATACAGTCAAGTACTGCTATGTGGTGACCAATCCTAACACCTGTGGAGCCCCTTTGTATAACATTAAGGTTGTCGACGACAACGGTACATCGGGCAATACAGCCGACGATTTCATAGTCACATTAGATGTGGGACTATCGGATGAAGATGGTGATGGATCATTTGATGACCTGGCGGCAGGAGGCACTGCCAGTGGCTCAGAATCGTTTATTTTGTACTATACTTCAGGACTTCCGGTCACCAATACCGGCACTGCGACGGGTAATGACTCTATTATTGAGCCGACAACGTTGACTGCTTCTGATACTGCGGCGGTGACTGTGGAGGGGGTACCATCGATTGCTGTAGTAAAGACATCTGATGCAACCGGAACGAACCAGGTTGGAGATGTTATTACC